>JAUHVS010000014.1 GCA_030424955.1 bacterium
CGTTGGCGACGTCGAAGGTGAGCACCTCCCAGGCGCCGGCGACGGTGGTGCGGGCCTCGGTCTCGACGGTCAGCTGGTTGTTGTTGGCGTCCTCGAGCTTGAGGCGCACGGCGATGTCGGCGTCGGGGGACCACACGCGCACAGTGAAGCGGGTGTTGTCGGCGTCGATGGGGATGCGGGGCACGGACTCGTTGGCGCCCGTGGCCACGGTGACGCCGGCCCAGTCCTCGGCCATGTCGGCCTTGGTGACCCGGGCGACGTTGTTGGTGGCGTCGGTGGGATCGGCCACCACGGCCGAGTCCTCGGCGCCCCCGAAGCCGATCAGGGCGTAGGGGATGGCGGCGTCGTCAAAGGTGATGGTCTGGAACTCGCCGACGGGCGGGGGCTCCTCGCCGCACGCGCCGCACTGGCCGTAGGTCTCGTCCAGGGTGCGGGCCCCGGCGACGTCGATCTGGCGGTTGGCGAAGTTGGCGCCGTCGGTGACGGGCGCGCACAGGCCGCCGGCCTGCACGTCGTCGATGAGGTCCTCCTGACCCGCGAAGCCGTCGACGATGTACTTGTACTCCAGGGGCCCGGTGGGGAAGGCGTAGGTGCCGGTCCAAACGCCGTCGTTGTCGGCGTCCGTCAGGGGGAAGCCCTCGGCGCACCACCCACAGAAGGGCCCGGTGACCAGCACCTCGGCGAAGGGGCTGTCGGTGCAGCCCATGTCGACCTGGAAGGTGATGGGGAACAGGCACGAGCCGTCGTCCTGCTGGGCGTTGCCGTCGTAGTTCTCGGCGGCGGGATCGGTGCAGCCCGCGGCGCCCCCGGGCGGGGCGTCGTCGCGCCACTCCACGTCGTCGAGGAAGAAGGTCACGGTCTCGGCGCCCGTGGGGTTCTCGAGGTACCAGGAGAAGCCGCCCGTGACCTCGACCACGTCGGCGGGGATCGCCAGGAAGGCCTCTTGCGGCTCGGTGCCGAGCACGCGGAAGCCGCTCTCGTTCTGGAAGCCGTCGGCGTCGCCGATGCCTACGCCGAAGTTGGCCCGCTCGGTGCCCGTGGCGCCCCAGGCGCGGAAGCGCACGTGGGTGGCGCCGGGGGCGATGGCCAGGCCGGGGAGGTCGCCCCAGTTGTTCTCGGGGTACTGGAAGTAGAAGCCCACCCAGGGGGCCTCGCCGGGCGTCCAGGTGATCTGGCGGCAGGCGCCGCCGCCCATGTCGGCGGGGCAGTCGGCCACGGCCACGTCGCCGCCGCCCATGTAGCCGCTCATCACGAAGTGGTCTTCGATGAAGAAGGGCAGGGGCGCCGAGGGGTCGCCGCCGCAGGCCGCCAGGGCCTCGGCCGCGGCGGTGCAGTCGTTGCTGGGCGCGGGCGCGTCGGCCACGCACTGCCAGCCGCCGTCGCCGACGCAGGCGATCCAGGCGTTGGCCTCGGCGGCGCAGGGGCCGGCGAGCTGGGCGTTGCACTGGTCGTGGCAGCTGGCGTAGCCGGGCACGCCGCCGCAGTCGGCCAGCCCGCGCACCGTCGCGCAGCGCGCCGTGCAGGGGTCGATGGTGTCGGCGGGATCGGCCAGGTAGCGGATGTCGTCGACGTAGAAGTCCACGCCGCCGCCTTCGCCCTGGTTGACCCAGCTGAAGCCGCCGGCGATGTCGCCGTAGGGCACGCCCGCGAGGTCGAGGGTGTAGGTGGTGGGGGTGGTGGTGAGGGTCAGCGTGCTGTCGAGGTTGAAGCCATCGGCCGGGCCGTAGCCCGCCGCGAAGGTGATCTGCTCACCGCCCGCCGCGCCCCACGCGACGAACTGCACCCGGGTCGCCCCGGCCGGCATGGCGTAGCCGGGGGCCTCGCCCCAGTTGCCCGCCGGGCCCTGCCACCAGACGCCGCCCCAGCCGGCCTCACCGGGCGTGTGCACGAAGTGGTGGCAGACGCCCGCCCCCTCGCCGCCACGCATCGGGCAGTCGTTGGTCTCGACGATGCCGCCGGCCTCGCCATCGCCCATGTAGCCTGAGGGGGCGAAGACGTCGTCCACCGCCACCGGCAGGCTGCCGGGCATGCCGCCGTCGGGGCCCGCGTCGGCGGTGGGCCCGGCGTCACCGGTGCCGCCACCGTCCGTGCGGGGGCCGGTGTCGCCGGTGGGCACGCCGCCATCGCTGGTGATGCAGGCGCCCCCACTACGCACGGTGCCCTCGGGGCAGGCCGCGTCGCCGCCGCTGTCTTCGCCGCAGGCGCCCAGCGCGGTGGTGATCAACAGGGCGCCGCCGAGGCGCCACAGTCGGGTGAGGTCGTTCATGCAGCTCTCGCTCCTCGGTGGTGTTGAGGCGGCCCACCGATTGTCCGCACAAACAACAAAGCGCCGTTTGGCGTAGAAGTCAAACCGGTTGGCTTGGTTGAACGCCGTGTTTTGTGCCCCTTTCGTATGGCTGGCCTTTGTTTGTATGTAGAACAAAGTGACTAGGGGTGTGGGGGAGACCCCGCCGCGCGGGTGATCCGGCCGCGGCGCGGTGACGCCGCGGCCGGGCGGGACACGCTGTACGGGGTGGCAGACGACCTGAAGGCCCTGTTGGCCGGAGAGGCCTTTGGGGGCGGCCAGCGCCTGTGGGACGGCTCGATGACCCGCCGCGTGTGCTGCGGGCGCGCCCCCGCGCGGGGCCGCGCGTGTCAGCCGCAGCCGATGTACTCGCACATGCCCGACTCGGCGGGGCCGTCGTAGCGGCAGCTGCGCCCGGAGTCGTAGCAGTCGTCGCACGCCTTCGGCAGGCAGGTGCCGTACAGGCACAGCAGCCCGCTGCCACAGTCCTTGTCCTCTTCGCAGCTCGCCTCGCACGCGGCCCCGTCCTCCAGGCAGCCGGGCAGGAGCAGGCCTGCGGTGACGGCGCCCGCCAGCAGCAGCAGGGTCAGGGCGTTCTTCCAGTTCAGCATGTGTCTCTCCCATGCACGGGGTCGCCCGCGTCGAGCGGGCCAAAGGCCGCCAAGCCGGCGGCGAGCGCGCCAACAGCGGCGCTACATCCTCAGCACGACCTCGAGGCGGGGGCCGTGGAACAGGTCCAGCCCGCCGATGAGGTAGGTGTCGTCGCTCGCGTCCCGCAGCCAGTGGTCGACCAGCTCCAGGGTGTATTGGGCCGACAGCTCCAGCAGGCCCGTGCCCTCGATAGGGATCCGGTGGGTCCCCAGCACGCTGACGGTGCCGCTGCCCGCCCACAGGGGCACGGCCTGTTGGCCCGTCCCCAGGTCGAGGTCGGTGCGGCCGGGCCCGATGGCGCCGCCCAATTCCAAATGCAGGGTGGTGCGCAGATCGTCGCTGCGGCCGACCATGAGGATGGCGCTGCCTCCCAGGGACAGGCTCTCGAGGCTGACGATCTGGGGCGGCAGCTCCCCCGCGTAGACGAACTCGGCGTCGGCCTCGGCGGGGGCCTTCACCACGCGGTAGACGATGCGCGGGGCCGAGTACCGCTGAGCCTGCAGGAAGACCGTGAAGCCAAAGGGCCGCACGGTGCGCCACGCGCCGTCGACCTCCACGAACTGCTCGAAGGGCGCGAACTCGTAGCCCGCTCGGCCCACCAGGCGCTCCAGCGTGAAGCGCGTCGTGCCCGCGTCGGGGCCACCCTCGACGGTGATCTCGCCGTCCTCGAACCGCGAGTAGCTGACGAAGCCGATCACGCCGGCGTAGCTCAGCATGGCCTCGGCGAGCATGGTCAGCGCGCCGTCCGAGACCCCGACCGCCTGCAGCGGGCCGGCGTCCCCCTCGCCTCCATCACCCGCGCCGAGCCCCATGCCCAGCCCGTAGCTGAAGTGGGCGCGTACGGGATCAGCGGTCGGGCTGTGGCGCCACGCGAAGTCCACGGTGCCCGTGAGCACGCCCACCGGATCGAAGGCGTAGCGCATGCGCTGCTGGCGGCCCCGCAGGTCGTACTCGGCGGCGGCCCCGTCGCTCAGGCTGACCAGGTACACGTCGCTGCGCAGGCCCAGCCGCAGCCAGAAGGGCTCGGCGTAGTGCCAGCCCTCGCTGTCGAGCTCCAGGGGGCCGCGGATCGCGCCGCGATCGGCCAGGGCGGCGGGCGCCCCGGCGAGGAGCGCCCACGGGATCAGCAGGCGGGACATGAGGCCGACGGCGCGCACCGGGCTATCGACCCGCGGCCGCGCGCGCCTGCTGCTTGCGCACGTCGATCTGTCGACGCTGGATCTCGTGCGTCAGCCGCTCCAGCGCCTTGACCGTGTCGCTGTCCTCGGCGGCCTGCGCGAAGCCCATGGCCTCACCCGCGCTGGTCTTGGCCAGCTCGAGCTCGCCGCGCACCATCTGCACCGCCGCCAGGTTGTGGACGCAGCGGCCCTTCGCCTTGGGCTCGGTGCTCCCGCTGGACGCCTGGGTGAAGGCCTCAGCCGCCGGGGCCCAGTCGGCCGGGCTCGCCTTCCCGGCGCGGGCCGCGGCGCGCTTCGCGTGCATCACGCCCTGCTCGAAGGCGGGGTGATCCACGCCGCTGTCGAACAGGGTGAGGTCGTACTGCTCGCTGTAGGCGGTGGCGAGGCCCGCCCAGCGCTTCGGATCGCGCACCTCGCGGGCGACGTAGTGGGTGATGGCGTCCCAGTCGTAGCGCTTGGGGTCGTTGACCGACGGCAGCAGGCTGCGGGCGTTGCAGGCGTGCACCTGGCGCTCGCCGCCGCTGCCGGTCGACGCGTTGCGCAGGGTGCTCGGATGGAAGAACAGCTGGTGCGCCTGGGGGGTCGCCTCGAAGGGCGGGCCCGACACGGTGGCGGTCACCTCGGCGCTCCCCTTCCACTCGAAGCGGGTGCAGGTGGGCTGCCCGCAGGCCTTCTGGCAGGTGGTGTCCTTCTTGCGGTCGGTGTGCTTGCCGAGCCGCTGCAGGCGCCGCTCGTGGACGATCTGCACGTGCACCTCGACGGGGACGCCGTCCGCCGCCTCCCGGTAGCCGGCCTTCTCCAAGCGGCGCTTGACCTGGGCGCTGACCTGATCGGCCACCTGCTGCACCACGTCGGGGCGCGGGCACGGCTGGGGGCGGCGCTCCAGCTTGAGCCTCGACAGCCCGCTCGTGGACTTGACGCTGAACCCGGCGACGCTGTGGGTCGTGGTCTCGCCGCCTGTCTTCTCGCGGACCGTGTCCGGCCCGACCTGCGCGTCGACGCACTCGAGTCTGGTCACGAGGTGGTACTGCGTACCGGGGAGCAGCAGGATCGGCTGGCGCAGGACCTTGGTGGGCGCGCGGGTGGCGCCACCGCAGCCGACGGCCAGGACAGCGAGGGCCGCGGCGATGAAGAGGGTGCGAGACATGGGGACCTCCATCGATGATGCCGGCGAGTGGGCCGGAGAGGGGGAGACGGGCCGTGGCCGGGCGGCGTGTGCCCGGTGCGCCCGCCTGACCGACGCGGCCACCGTGGCGCGTGCGGGCCGGTCGCCCCAGGGCAGAAGGGCGCGCCGCCCAGGGACGCAGTCCGTTGCGTCGCCGGCCGCGGCCAGCGGGGGGCCGCGCTGGCCGCCGCCTGTGGCGCCGTGCTGGCGAGCGGCCTGGGGTACCCCGCTCAGGGGCCGGGCGCGGTCGCCGGGCGAGCCTGTTGATAGTTCAGTTGGACAACAAAGGGTCGAAGCGGCTGGCGCTGAAAAGCACAGGGGCTGCCGCCTGTCGGCTTGACGGGCGGGCGTGGTTGCGCTTTGCTTTGTTCGAGAGGAAAACAAATGAGCGAGTCGGCCGTGGGCGAGCGCCCCCCATTCGAGGCACAGGACGCCCACCAGCTGCGGCTGGCGCACCTGTCCCGCGCCGACATCGGGCGCCTCGACAGCGGCTCGATGCGGGTGCGCAACCGGGGCATGCTGCTGCGCCGCATCTGGACCCACCGCACCACCTCCCGCGCTGCGCTGGCCCGCGAGACCGGCCTGAGCCGGTCGGCGGTGTCGGCGCTGGTGGAGTCGCTCATCGACGTGGGCCTGGTGCACGAGTCGGGGCAGGGCGTGTCGAAGGGCGGGCGCCGGCCCACCCTGATCACCTTCAACGACGACGCCTTCCTGGTCATCGGGGTGGATCTGGGCGCGACCCACGTGAGCGTGGCGGGCACCAACCTGCGCGGCGAGGTGCGCCACTGGCGGCGCGCCGACATCGCCACGCAGGCCGATCCCCAGGGGGCGCTGGCCGCCGTGCGGCGGCTGGTGGCCGAGGTGCGCGCCGAGGCCGGTCCGGAGGCGGAGCTGCTGGGCGTGGGGGTCGCCATGTCGAGCCCCGTCAACCCGGCCGATCCCGGCCGCTACCCGCCCCTGTTCCTGCCGGCCTGGCAGGGGGTCGACCTGCTGCGGGACCTCGACCTGCCGGGGGATCCGCCCCTGTTCATCGACAACGACGCCAACCTGGGCGCGCTCGCCGAGAGCTGGTGGGGCGCGGGGCAGGACGGCGCCGATCTGGCCTTCATCAAGCTCGGCACCGGCATCGGCGCGGGCTTCGTGGTGGACGGCCACATCTTCCGGGGCCACGGCGGCGCCGCGGGCGAGATCGGCCACCTGGTGATCGATCCCGCCGGGCCGCGCTGCGTGTGCGGCCTGCAGGGCTGCCTGGCCACCTTCGTGGGCACGCCCGCCCTGCTGGCCGCCGCCGAGGCGCGGCGGGACGCCGAGCCCGGGAGCCTGCTGCCGACCGGGCCGCTGGGGCTCAAGGCTGTGATCCAGGCCGTGCAGGCGGGCGATCCGCTGGCGCGCAGCGTCATCCAGGACGTGGCGGGCAGGCTGGGGCTCGCGCTGGCGGGCCTGCTCAACCTGATGAACCCGAAGACGGTGGTGCTGGGCGGCGAGCTCGCCACCGTGGGCGACGCGCTGGTGCACCCCCTGCGGGCGAGCGTGCTGCAGCGCAGCGTGTGGACCGCCGTGGCCAACAGCCGCATCGTCGTCAGCCGGCTCGGCGAGCGCGACGTGGCCCTGGGCGCGGCCACCAAGGTGCTGCAGGCGGCCTTGATGCACCCGGCGCAGTTCCCGGTCCAGTGGGCCGCGTGAGGGAGGGGGGCCCATGGCGTCGCTGAGTCGATGGGTGATGTGGAGCGCGCTGACGGGCGCCGGCCTGCTGGGCTGCGACGGCACGGTGGATCCGCCCCGGCAGCCGCTGCTGCCCGACACCGGGCGCGCCCAGGACGGCGGCTCGACGGACGGCGGCTCGACGGACGGCGGCTCGCCCGCGGCGGACGCGGCTGCGCAGGACGCGGCCCCGGTTGAGCTGGACCGGGGCGTCGCCGACGGGGATGTCACCGACGACGCCGGCCCGGTCGACGGCGCTGGCCCCGACGCCACGGTGCCGCCGCCCCTGCCGGGCTGGCGCCTGACCTGGCACGACGAGTTCGACGGGCCCGCGGGCACGCCGCCCGATCCCACCCGCTGGACCCACGACGTGGGCGGCGACGGCTGGGGCAACGCGCAGCTCGAGTACAACACCGACCGCCCCGAGAACGCCCAGCACGACGGCGAGGGCCGGCTGGTGATCACCGCGCGCCGCGAGGCGTACCGCGGCAACGCCTACACCTCGGCGCGGATCAAGACCCAGGGGCTGTTCGCCCAACGCTACGGGCGCTTCGAGGCCAGCATCCAGCTGCCCATCGGGCAGGGCATGTGGCCGGCCTTCTGGATGCTCGGCGACGACATCGGCGACGTGGGCTGGCCGGTGTGCGGCGAGATCGACGTCATGGAGTTCCGCGGGCAGCGGCCCCGGGAGTCCACCGGCGCCCTGCACGGCCCGGGCTACTCGGCCGGGCAGGCGATCTACGCCGCCTACGCCTCGCCCACCCGGCTGCCCGATGACTTCCACCTGTTCGCGGTGGAGTGGGGCCCTGACGGCATCGAGTGGACCGTGGACGGGCAGGTGTTCCACACGGTGTCGCCGGGGGATCAGCCGCCGGGCGCGCGCTGGGTCTACGACCACCCGTTCTTCCTGATCTTGAACCTGGCTGTCGGCGGCACCTTCGTCGGCAGCCCCGACGGGAACACGGTGTTCCCGCAGGCGATGTACGTGGACTATGTGCGCGTCTACTCGGCGGATCCGTGAGGGCTGCCCCGGCCGCGCAGGGGGCCCCAGCCCCCCGGCTGCCGTTCCCCCCTGACTTCGTGTGGGGGGCCGCGACGTCGGCCTACCAGATCGAGGGGGCAGCGGCCGACGACGGGCGGGGGCCGTCGATCTGGGACACCTTCTGCGCACAGGCCGGCCGCATCGCCGACGGCCGCGACGGCGCGGTGGCCTGCGACCACTACCACCGCATGGCCGAGGACGTGGCGCTCATGGCCCGGCTCGGCCTGGAGGCCTACCGCTTCTCCATCGCGTGGCCGCGGGTGCTGCCGGCGGGCCGCGGGGCGGTCAACGCCGCCGGCCTGGACTTCTACGACCGGCTGGTGGACGCCCTGCTGGCCGCCGGCATCGAGCCCTGGATCACCCTGTATCACTGGGATCTGCCGCAGGCGCTGCAGGACGAGGGCGGCTGGACCGCCCGCAGCACCGTGGACGCCTTCGTGGCCTTCGCCCAGGTGGTGGCGGCGCGGCTGGGCGACCGGGTCGAGCGCTGGATCACCCACAACGAGCCCTGGTGCGCGTCGGTGTTGGGCCACCTGGAGGGCGTACACGCGCCGGGCCTCACCGATCCCTACGCCCACCTCGCGTCGAGCCACCACCTGCTGCTGAGCCACGGCCTGGCGGTGCCGGTGATCCGCGCCGCGGCGCCCGGCGCCCAGGTGGGGATCGCCCTGAACCTGGTGCCGGCTGAGCCGGCCTCGTCGAGCGCCGCGGACGCGGACGCCGCGCGCCACTTCGACGGCTGTTTCAACCGCTGGTACCTCGATCCGCTCGCCGGCCGCGGCTACCCCGCGGACATCGTGGCCCACTACCAGCTCACCGCGTACGTCGACGCCTGGGACTTCATCCACGACGGCGACATGGCCGCCATCGCGGCGCCGACGGACTTCCTGGGCGTGAACTACTACAGCCGCGGGATCATCCGCGGGGACGCCGCCACGGGGATCGAGACCGGCGCCCCCACGGTGGTGGCGGGCGCCGACAAGACCGACATGGACTGGGAGGTGTACCCCGAGGGGCTGCGCGCGCTGCTGGTGCGGGTGCACCAGGACTACGCCCCCCCGGCGATCTACATCACCGAGAACGGGGCCGCCTACGCGGACGGCCCCGACGGGGCGGGCCGCATCGCCGACGCGCGGCGGCTGGCCTTCCACGAGGGGCACCTGAGGGCGTGCCATCAGGCGATCGCGGAGGGGGTGCCGCTCGCCGGCTACTTCGCGTGGTCGCTGCTCGACAACTTCGAGTGGGCCTTTGGCTACGAGAAGCGCTTTGGCCTGGTGTGGGTAGACTACGAGACGCAGACGCGCCGGCCCAAGGACAGCGCCTTGTGGTACCGCGACGCGATCGCGCAAGGGGGGCTGTGATGGGTGTGCGATGGCTGTGGGGGGTGTGTCTGCTTGGGCTCGTGAGCGTGGCGGGGGCGGCGCCGCCACCCGCGACGGCAGGGCCTCAGGTGGTCAAGACCGCCAAGGACGACGGCGGCTGGCGCCTGCTGGTGGATGGCAAGCCCACCATGGTGTTCGGCATGAACTGGGGCTACATCCCCATCGGCCAGAACTACTCGTGGGTGCTGTGGCACCAGCCCGATGACGTCATCGAGGACGCCCTGACCCGCGAGATGGCGCTGCTGAAGGCCATGGGGGTCAACGCCATCCGGCAGTACCCGGACATCCCGCCGCGGTGGGTGACCTGGATCTACGACCGCTACGGGATCTTCACCATCGTCAACCACACCCTGGGGCGCTACGGCTTCGAGGTGAACGGCACCTGGATCGGCAACACCGACTACGCCAACGCCGACACCCGGGCGGCGATCCTGGCGGATCTCGACGCGATGGTCGCCCGCTACAAGGGCACCCGCGGCCTGCTGATGTACCTGCTGGGCAACGAGAACAACTACGGCCTGTCCTGGACGTCCTTCGAGGCCGAGAACCTGCCCACCGGCGAGACCGTCAACGGCGAGCCGCTCTACACCCTGTTCGGGGAGGCGGCGACCCGCATCAAGGGTCAGGACGCCGGCCACCCCATCGCCATCGCGAACGGCGATCTGGGCTACCTGGATCTCATCGCGAAGTACGGCAAGGACATCGACATCATGGGGGCGAACGTCTACCGCGGGGCGTCCTCGCGGGACCTGTTCGACAAGGTCGCCCAGGTGCTCGACCGGCCCTTTTTGTACAGCGAGTTCGGGGCCGACGCCTACGACGCCAGGCGCCAGCGCGAGGCGGCCACGGAGCAGGCGGGCTACCTGCGCGCGCAGTGGCAGGAGATCTACGAGCACAGCCACGGCAAGGGCCGCAGCGGGGTCGCCATCGGCGGGCTGATCTTCCAGTGGAGCGACGGCTGGTGGAAGCACGGCCAGACCACCCACCTCGACATCCAGGACAGCACCGCCTCGTGGGCCACCGCGGCCTACCCCCACGACTTCGTGGAGGGCGAGAACAACATGAACGAGGAGTGGTTCGGCATCGCGTCCAAGGACATGCCCGACGCCCGCGGCGTGTTCACCGTGCGCCCGCGGCCGGCCTACTACCTGCTGCAGAGCGCGTTCACCCTGGACCCCTACGCCGCCGACACCACGCCCGAGAAGATCAAGGCGCACTTCGGCGCGCTGGAGCCCCTGCGCTTCGAGCCGCCCTACACCGCCGACAAGGCCGCGGCGCTGGCCGAGCGCATCTCCCGCGTGCGCATCAGCCGGCTGTCGCTGCGGCTGTCGAGCAACTTCGCCGACAGCAACTCGGGGGCGGCGCGGCCCAACGAGGTCACGGCGGACAGCACCCAGAGCGCCTTCGTGGACGTCACCGCGGAGCCCACCTCGAAGATCCGCGCGCGGCTGAGCCTCAACGTGCTGGGCAACGTGGCCCGCAACCGCTTGAACCCCATCTTCTACGAGTCCCGCGGCCGGTCTTCGACCACCGCCGAGCCGGGCGAGGCGGTGCAGCCGACGGGCCTGGACCGCGTAGCCATCTACCAGGCGGAGTTCGAGATCGACGAGCCGTGGTACCTGGCCAAGGGCTTCTACCGCACCGGGCACTATCACTGGGCCGACGAGGGCGACTTCTTCGGGCTGTACCCCGAGGCCAACTACGGGCCGAACCTCGACCTGTACAACGGCCGCGCGCCGCTGGGCATGGAGATCCACGGCCGCAAGGCCTTCGACGGCCTGAAGATCGCCGTGGGCCCCGAGCTGTGGTGGGGCGCCAACGCCGCCATCATCGGCAAGTACCACCGCGCCCTCGGCCCCGTTGAGTTCACGCTGATGCACCAGGAGGACCTGGGCACCAACCCCGGCGCGGTGAGCTCCATCGCCATCCCGCAGCGGCGCACCCGCAAGACGGCGGTGAGCTTCGGCTACGAGTCCGGCGGCCTGCGCATCGACGTGGGCGGCCTGATGGCCGGCTCCGACCGGGTGGGCGAGCAGTTCCGCTGGACCGAGGACGTCGAGGGCCGCGGCTACGCCGACACCGGCAAGGCGGTCTACGAGGACAGCGTCAAGTGGCTCGACACCCTGGGGGCCAAGGCCCGGGTGACCTACAAGTCGGGCCGCTGGATGGCCTATGGCCACGGCGTGGTGAAGGGCCTGGTGTCGGACGCCGGCGTGGATCAGCGCCTGCGCTTCACCGGCTGGCGGCTCAACGAGGCCGGCCAGGGCAACCAGATGGGCGGCCTGGCGGGCGTGGCCCTGAACTTCGGGGCCTTCCAGGTGGCGCCGCACGTGCTCTACCAGAAGCCCCTGGTGGAGCCCATGAACCCCACGGGCGACGCCTTCAGCGCCGCCAGCGGGATCTACTACCCGGGCATCCGCTCGCGGAACTGGATCGACGATCCCTTCGCGGTCATCGACAACCGCGAGACCCTGGGCCTGGAGCTGCTGCTGGTCTTCGATCCCACCCCGGGCACCTGGTTCTGGCAGTGGGACAACAACATGCGCGAGGACGCCCAGTTCGCCGCCGCCCTCGACATCGTCTACCGCCACCAGCCCACCACCCGCGACGCCCGCTTCGGCGTGACCGCCGAGGGGGTGTTCTTCCCGTTCCCCGGCGCGCCCGCGGCGGAGGACGTGTGGGACGTGACCCTGCACTGGGTGGCCAACCCGATCCCGACCCTGCGGCTGGTGGGCAACGTGTTCGGCGGCCACGCCCAGGCCAACGGCATCGACGAGCGGCTCATCGATCGCTACGGCGCCGACGTCATCGCCCTGGTGGCGCCCCTGCGGGTCGAGGCCCGCGTGGCCTTCGACGACTGGGGCCCCTACGACTACCACCGCGACTTCAACCTGACCTACCCGTTCCAGGGCTCGGCCGATGTCAGCTACGCCATCGGCATGCGCGACCTGAGCAACGCGACGGTGCGCCTGGGCGTGCGGAGCCTGGTGCGGACCTTGGACCAGTTCTCCGAGGGCTTCGTGCCCGATCCCAACGATCCCGACGCGCAGGGGATGGAGTGGGAGATCGGCACCTACCTGTGGATGGACCTGTGAGGGCGGCCATGCGAGCGATGATTCTGCTGGGGCTGTTGGCCGGGCTGACCGGCTGCGTGGACGGCCCCCCGTACTTCTACGCCGAGCGCATCACGGGGCGCAGCTTCGTGCCCCTCGACGAGACCGTGGGGGTGCACCCCAACCAGACGGTGCTGCTCGACCCCGCCAACCCCTTCGCGGGGGAGTGGATCGGCGCCGAGACCCGCTGGGAGATCGAGGCGTCGGGGGATCCGGTGGCGGCGTTCTACAGCTGGGCCACGCTGCTCGCGACCATCGCGACCGGCGAGCACCAGTACTACGCGGCCCTCAACCTGCAGCGCATCTTCGACGGGGGCCGCGCCGACGCCGAGGATCTGCCCGCGGTGCGGGATCTGGCCATCGCCGGCTACCAGGCGGTGCTCGACAGCTTCCCCGAGTCGGTGACCTTCAACGCCGCGGGCACGGTGGCCTTCGGGCTGGCGACCCCGGCCTACCAGGGCATCGTGGCCTTGGGCGGGGCACCGCAGGGGGGCTGGAGCCTGGTGACCACGGCCGATGGCGGCCTGGTGGCGGTCAAGACGAGCGATGCGCCCGTGCCCGAGGAGGTCCAGTGAGCCATTTCGAGACGAGTGACGCCCGGCCCGGCCGCGCCCTGCCGCGCCCCGCGGCGGTGGCCCTGTGGGCGAGCGTGGGCCTGGCGGCCGTGGCCCTGGGGGGCTGCCGCGCCGACGGGGGCCCCGACGACTACCAGAGCCAGGAGGCCCTGCGCCTGGACGCCGAGCCGCCGCCCATCGACGCGAGCCTGCGCGAGGGGGAGCGGCGCTTCAACCTGGGGGCCTTCTACGAGGGCCCGGCCGACGAGGCCGTGATCATCGATGACGTGTCGGCGCACTTCTACATCTACGAGGACACCTTCGCCCCCACGGTGGAGGCCGCCGACCGGGTGGAGGGCTCGACGAGCGACCGGCTGGTGCTGCGCGGGGGCCCCTGGTGGGGCGGCGGCGTGCACTGGGACACGCCGCGGGATCTGTCGGGCTGGGCCACGCTGAACGTGAGCCTGAAGTCGAGCGACGCGAGCCAGGCGGGCTTCAAGCTGGCCATGAACAACGCCGACGAGAGCCAGGCGGTGGTGGATCTGGCGCCCTACGGCTTCGTCGCCGACGGCCAGTGGCATGACCTGGTGATCCCGCTGTCGGCCTATGCCGAGGCGGGCGCCGATCTGACCCAGGTGGGGGCGCCGCTGGTGTTCGTGGGGGGGGCCGGCGAGGCCGGCCAGAGCGTGCTCATCGACGGGGTGTTCTTGAGCAACTTGTAGCCGGCGGCCGCGCTGGCGGGGCGCTGACGCCCAAGCCGAAGAGGGGGACGGATGGGCGCGCGATCGACGCTTGGGTCGTGGGTGATGGGGGCGCTGTGCGCCGTGGGGTTGGCCGCACCTGGGGGCGCGTCGGCGGCCCCACCGCCCGGCGCGGCGCCGCCCGGCCCCGCGGCGGTCGGCGCCCCGGCGTCGGCGGTGGGCCCGGTGAAGGGCGCGCCCGGCCGGCGGGCCTTCGCGCCCCTGATCGGGGGCGAGCCGGTCATCGCGGGCATCTCGTACGGCCCCTTCCGCCGCGGCCAGCGGCCCGGCGGCGCGAGCCCCACCGACGCCCAGATCCTGGAGGATCTGCGGATCATCGCCCCCCGCTGGGGCATGATCCGGGTCTACAGCAGCCGGGGGCCCACCGAGGCCATCCTGCGCACGATCCGCGACCACAAGCTGCCGATCCGGGCGATGATCGGGGCGTGGATCTCGCACGACAACCCCGCCGGCAACGTCGCGGAGGTGCGCGACGCCATCCGGCTGGCGAACGCCTACCCCGAGCAGGTGATCGCGGTGAGCGTGGGCAACGAGACCCAGGTGGCGTGGTCGGCGCACCGCTCGCCCATGGGCCCGCTCATCGCCCACATCCGCACCGTGCGCGCGGCCATCCGCCAGCCGGTGACCACCGCCGACGACTACAACTTCTGGAACAAGCCCGAGAGCCAGGCGGTGGCCCGCGAGGTCGACTTCCTGCTGCTGCACGCCTACGCGATGTGGAACGGCAAGTCGCTGGCCGAGGCGGTGCCGTGGACGGCGGGGATCGTCGCCTCCATCGCCAAGCACCACCCCGATCTGCCCATCGTGATCGGCGAGACGGGCTGGGCCACGGCGCTCAACCCCGAGGGCAGCGAGCGCAAACACATCAAGGCGCCCGCCGGCGAGGCCGAGCAGGCCCGGTTCTACCCTGAGTTCCGGGCGTGGGCCGTGGGCGCGAAGGTGCCCCACTTCTACTTCGAGGCCTTCGACGAGCCCTGGAAGGGCAGCGCCGATCCCCGCGAGGTCGAGAAGCACTGGGGCCTGTACACCGTCGAGCGGGCGCCCAAGCAGGCGCTGCAGGAGCCGAAGCGATGAGCAAGCAGACGGGCCAGGCGGGCGCCGGCGGCCTGTTCGCGCGGGCGATCGCGGCCTGGCACAACCGGCTCGAGGGCAGCCACAACACCACCAAGCCCGAGGACCGCGTGGGCTTCCTGCGCATGGTCATCTACGGCGTGGGCGCCTTCGTGAACAACACGCTCGCGGCGGCCATCGGCGGCATGCTGATCGTGCTGAACCTGGGCCTGGGCATGGACCCCGCGGTGGTGGGCCTGCTGGGCTCGCTGCCCCGCATCACCGACGCCCTGACCGATCCGCTGATGGGCTACATCTCGGATCACACCCACTCCCGCTGGGGGCGGCGGCGGCCCTTCATCTTCGTGGGGGCCATCGCCTCGGGCCTGATCTACATGCTGCTGTGGTGGCTGCCGCTGGGGCAGACCGAGACGTTCTACTTCTGGTGGTTCTTGATCGGCTCGATCATCTTCTACCTGGCCTACACCACCTTCGCGACGCCGTGGGTGGCCATGGGCTACGAGCTCACGCCCGACTTCCACGAGCGCACCCGGCTGATGGGCGTGCAGAACTTCATCGGGCAGCTCGCCTACGTCGTCTCGCCCTGGTTCTTGTGGATCATGACGAACCGCGACTGGTTCCCCGACCAGGTCGAGGGCGCGCGCTGGCTGGCGATCATCATCGGCGTGGTGGTCATCGGGCTGGGGATCCTGCCGGCGATCTTCCTGCGGGAGCGGCTGGCGCCCCCGGTGGAGGGTGAGGCGGCCCCGGTGGCCAAGGTGGTCGTGGAGCGGCCCCAGTCGCGCACCCTGGGGGAGAACCTCAAGGACTTCGCCCGCGGGCTGAAGATCACCCTGTCCTCGGGGCCGTTCTTGAAGCTCGGCGCCGCCACCTTCCTGGTGTTCAACGGCTTCATCCTCATCAGCTCGTTCCAGTACTACGTCATCATCTACTACGTGTTCGGCGGCGATCAGGCGGCCGGCTCCAAGTGGGCCGGCTACTCGGGCACCGTGGGCGCGGTGTCGACCTTCATCGTGATCATGTTCGTGACCTGGCTCGGCACCCAGATCGGCAAGCGCCGCGCGTTCTTCCTGGCCATCGGCGTGTCGATGGTGGGCTACGCGCTCAAGTGGTTCTGCTACGACCCGGCGCGGCCGTGGCTGCTGCTGCTGCCCGCGCCGCTGATGGCCTTTGGCCTGGGTGGCCTGTTCACCCTGATGGGCTCGATGATCGCCGACGTGGTGGACGTCGACGAGCTGCAGACCCACGAGCGGCGCGAGGGCATGTTCGGGTCGATCTTCTGGTGGGTGGTGAAGCTGGGCATGGCGGGCGCCCTGGCGGGCGGCGGCGTCCTGCTCAACGCCACGGGCTTCGACGTGGCGTTGGAGGGCGGGCAGGACCCGCAGACCATCTGGCTGATGCGGGTCTTCGACGCGTTCATCCCCGTGGCGACGTCAGCCCTGGCCATCTGGGCGGTGTGGGCCTACCCCATCACCGAAGAGACGGCCCGCGAGGTGCGCGAGACCCTGGAGCGGCGCCGGGCCGACGAGGCCGCAGCGGCCGGCGCGCCCCCCGCCTGACAGCAACTGTATTCCGCATCGCCCTGCCCATCTTCGACGATGACGGCTCAGGGCGTGGTCGGCGGGTTGGGCGTGGTCGGCGGGTTGGGCGTGCCCCGCCGGGCATCCTCTACAGGAGTGCCGGGCGGCGGTCGCGGGCTGTGATCAGTCCACCATGCTGTTGGCGCGGCACTGCGCGCAGGGGCCGACGGTGACGCTGTAGGCCTGGCCGGCGGCCACCGAGCTGGCCGGGCTGACCCACACCAGCGACAGGCGATCGCGGCCCTGGGTGTTGCGGGTGGCCGGGGCGCGCACGTTGGCGAACTTGTTGCGGTTGAACTTGAGGGTGGCCTTGGGGGCGCCCACGAGCTTCGCGCGCTTCACGCCGCCCTCGTAGGGGATGTCGTAGGTGCACATCTGCACGAGGGTGTCGGTGGTGACCTTGCCGCTGAAGGTGAGGCTCACGTTGGCGCCCTGCTTGGCGTGGTAGCGCACGACGTGCAGGGCGTTCCAGCCGTCGCGGCGCTGCGACACACCCCGGCCGCCCTTGCGGCGGTCCCCCGCGTCGTTCATGGCCAGCACCACGCCGCGCTTCGGGGTGGCGCTGCCCCAGCCCGAGAACTGGCGGCCCTTGACGGCCTGGGCGAGGAAGGCGCGGGCCTGGGCGCCGTCGCAGTCCAGGGCGCGGGGCGCGGCCTGGGCGAGGGTCGGCAGGCACAGGGCGAGGGCACACAAGAGGCCGGTGTGGAGGCGCATGGTCTGCTCCCGGGGTTGAGGGGGTGCCCGCGGCCCGGGGCGCACGCGCGGGGGGGCGAGGTGGCCGCCGGCGTGGTTGAAGGGTGGCCCCGCTCCGCGGCGAGCAGGATAGCGCTCGGGGGGATGAGGGGGTACGTTTTTGCCGGCTCGTGGACCGTCGCGTCGCCGGGCAGGAGGACACGCGATGCTGTGGGGAGCGGGCCTGTGGGTGGGCGTGCTGATGGCGGCCGGGGCCGGCGAGGGCGCCGGCGATGGGGCCGCGATCCCCGCTGAGGCGCCCGCGGCCGAGGCCGCGCCCACGTGGGTGATCCGGCCCTTCATCGGCATCTCGAACCTGGCCTTCAATGACACCGTCGACGGCGTCGAGACCAGCTACGCCCCCAACCCCCCCATGAAGGTGGGGCTGGCCCTCGCTTACAAGGGGCTGGGTGGGGCGCTGTCCATCGGCGCGGGCGCCGTGGAGACCGAGACCGATCTGCCCGAGTCGAAGGCCATCGACTTCTCGGTGTTCTGGCAGGGCGAGCGCTGGGCGGTGGACGTGTTCGTGCAGCACTACGAGGGGCTGTACGGCGAGCTCGACGGCGAGGACTGCGGCGAGATCGACTGCCCGCTGTTCCCCGACGCGACGACCCAGCGGCTCGGGGCCTCGGTGACCTACGTGTGGGACGAGGCCTTCTCGCTGCGCACGGCCTTCGGGCAGGCGCCCGGCAAGCCGGTCAGCGCCGGGAGCTGGCTGCTGCTGCTTGGGGCGGATCACGCCCGGCTGACCCTGCCCGTGGCCGGCCAGCCCACCCGCACCGCGCAGCTCACCGGCGTGACGGCGGGCGGGGGCTACGGGCACCGCTGGGTGAGCGATGGGGGCTGGAACTTCGCCTTCGCGCTGCAGGCGGGCCTGGGGCCGCTGTGGCTCGACGACTCGGCCGGTGGCGCCAGCGGGCTGCTGCTGGGCACCAAGGTCAACCTGAAGGCGAGCGGCGGCTACGACGCGGGCGGCTGGTTCACGGGCCTGCTGGCCCTGGGCGACGCCATCGGCAGCGTGGGCGAAGAGGACGAGGCGTCGGGCGGCGAGACCGATCGCACCTGGCAGAGCCTCTACGTGGAGCTGTTCTACGGGCTGCGCTACTGAGCCGGCGCGGCGGGCGCCTTGACCGTCGGCCCCGGCGGGGGATCCGCTGCGGGCGGCCCGCTCAGAAGGAGCCGCCGATGGCGAGCTGCGCGGCCGTGAGGTCGCCGGGCAGCAGCGCGCCGAGGATGCGCCAGCTGCTGTAGGCGCCCGTGAGCCGGTTGTAGGTGGGGAACTCGAGCCCCAGGCCCGGGCTGGGCCGGAAGCCGCCGTCCACGTCTCCGTTCAGGGGGAACAGGTACATCGCGCCGAGGCCGGCGAAGACGCCAAAGCCCGTCAGCTCGGTGACGGTGCGCGTGGAGAAGATGAGGTAGCTCACGCCGATCTCCAGCTTGCCGCCGAGGGATACGATCGCCTCGGTCGATGACTCTGTCTCGCCGTAGCGATCCGTCTGGTGGCTGGGGATCGCCTCCAGCGCCAGCACAGGGCCCACGCGCAGGTCGAAGGCCACGGCGGATCCGCGAGTGTCGGGGAAGCGCCCCACAGGATCCAGGCGCCGGTAGGCCAACGACAGCGTCGCGCCATGCTGGCCGGCGTCGCCGTCACCGAACACGCCGACATAGGACACCGCCAGATCCACCAGGTTGGCGGCGTCCACCCGCTTGTACCGCCGGGGCTTGCGCTTGGTGGACGCGCGGGGGCTGGCTGTCCCGGGGCGACGGGCGCGGGGCGTCGGGCGGGCCGTGCCGCTCAGGTCGCCCTCGCCGCGGCGGGTGATGCGCACGGTGCGGCCGATCTGCGCCTCGAGGGCTTTGAAGGGGGCGCCCCGCCGGAAGACCGTGATGTAGCCATCCGCAGGGGTCGCCCCGTCGCTCAGCGAGAGGGTGTCGATCTCGTGCACAGGCACGTCGTCGAAGCCGTCGGGCGTCTCGATGCGCAGGGTGGTGTTGCTCACCGCGTGGAGGGCCCCCGACACGGTGCGCGGCCCCGCCCGCAGGGTCACGGCCCGGGTGCGGTAGGGCAGCAGATCGAGGATCGGGCCGCCCCGCACGAAGACCTCGCCCGGCGCGAGGGCGACCTCGACCCGTGCGATCTGGAAGCGGGGCAGGGCGGTGGGGCCGCTCTGGGTGGTCAGGGTGAGGGTGCCGCCGTCGACCTGGGTGATGACCCCGACCAGGCCCAGCGCGGCGGGGGCCTGGGGCAGCGTCCCGGCGGCGGGCGGCGCGCCGGGCAGGGTGCAGCGCTGCGCGACGCAGATCAGCGCGCCCTGGCAGTCGGTGTCGGCCGTGCAGGCGGGCGCCGCCGGGTATTGGCAGCGGCCTGCGGTGCAGATGCGCGATCCCTTGCAGTCGGTGTCGGCGGTGCAGGCCATCGCCGGCCGCGCCGCCCCCACCAGGCACGCCAGCAGGCTGGCGGCGGCCAGCAGGCGCTGGGCGGCGCGCCGGGGCGCCGCAGCTCTGCGATCGGTGTCCATCGTCCCCCCTGACCGCGTGGCGTCGTGGTCTGGGCGAGGCTGCCCGGCCTGCCGGGGGGGCCCCAGGGCAGAGATCTGCGCTCTGCCGGGACGCAGGATTCTGCGTCGGGTGGACGTCGGCGCTCAGGCGGATCGCAGGTGGATCCGCTGCGGGCGGCCCTCGGGGCCGGGATCGGCGCCCACGAGCAGCCAGTCCACGCCGGCCTCGAGCTGGGCGTGCAGGTCGAGCAGGGCCTCGCCGTCATCGGCGTCGATGGTGAGGGTCGGCGGGGTCTGCGGCTTGCGCCAGCCGGGGGTGAGCACCTGGGCCAGCCGCGCGGGATCGACCTCGAGCCGGTAGGCGAAGGTGGCCGGGTGGGTGTGGGCCGGGGTGTAGGCGCTCAGCAGGTGCAGGTCGCCGAAGTTCAGGTGGATGTGCAGGCTGGGGCTGCCCCACTGGGTCGCGCCGTACTGCCGGGTGGCGCCCGTGGCGGCGATGCCCAGGGCCTTGGTGACCGTGGCCAGGCCGGGCAGCGCGGCGTCGCCCAGCACCAGGTTGGCCGACGACAGGTTGTGGCCGAACCACGCGCCCGGCTCGGCGTTGTGCACCGCCACCCACATGCTCAGGGGCACGAAGGCGTCGGGGCGGTGGTCCACGTGGTAGGCGCGGCGCACCGCGAGCGGCAGGGTGCGCGCCGGGGCGCCCAGGCCCATCACCAGGCCGGGGAACTCGCCACAGTCGAAGAGCACCCAGCGGGGCATCAGCATGTCTTGCGGCCCGAAGGAGAAGCGGTCGAGGCGGTGCAGGCCGTCGATGACGTCACGGCTGTCGAGCCGGGTGGGGTCGAAGCGGTGCGTGGCGGGGATCTCGACCCCCAGCGGCGCCAGGTTCAGGTGCGGCCAGTTGGCCCGGTGGCTCACGATGAAGGGCGTGGTGCGGGCCAGCAGCCGGGGGACGTCGGGGGGCTGGGGCATGGGATCACCCCGCCCGTCGGGGGGCGACGTGGGCCGCCACGAAGTCGTCGATCACCTGGGCGAGCGTCGGCTGGCCGATGCACTGCAGGTCGTAGCTCACCCGCACCGACGGGCGGTCGAACTGCACGTAGCGGGTGAGGTCGATGGGCGTGCCGATGACCACCAGATCGCAGTCCACCGCGTCGATGGTGGCCTTCAGATCGGCCATCTGCGCGTCGCCGTAGCCCATGGCGGGCAGCAGGGGGCCGATGTCGGGGTAGCGGGCGAAGGTGTCCACCAGGCTGCCCTTGAGCCACGGCCGCGGATCCACCAGCTCGGCGGCGCCGAAGCGGCGGGCGGCCACCACGCCGGCGCCCAGGGCCATCTCGCCGTGGGTGAGGGTGGGGCCGTCCTCGACCACCAGCACGCGCTTGCCGCGGATCAGCGACGGATCGGCCACGGACACCGGGGACGCCGCGTCGATGACCACGGCCGTGGGGTTGAGCCGCTGGATGTTGGCGCGCACCTGCAGCACGGCGTCGGGGGTGGCGGAGTCGATCTTGTTGATGATCACCACGTCGGCCCGGCGCAGGTTCACCTCGCCGGGGAAGTAGTGCAGCTCGTCGCCGGGGCGCAGGGGGTCGACGACCACGATCTCGAGGTCCGGCTTGAAGAAGGGCAGATCGTTGTTGCCGCCGTCCCACAGCACCACGTCGGCCTCCTGCTCGGCCTGGCGCAGGATGGCCTCGTAGTCGACGCCGGCGTACACCACGGTGCCGTGGTCGAGGTGCGGCTCGTACTCCTCGATCTCTTCGATGGTGCACTGGTGGCGCACCAGATCGGCGCGCTCGCCGAAGCGCTGCACCGCCTGCGCGGCCAGATCGCCGTAGGGCATGGGGTGGCGCACGGCCACCAGCCGCTGGCCGTGGGCGCGCAGCAGCTCGGCCACAAGGCGGGTGGTCTGGCTCTTGCCGCAGCCGGTGCGCACGGCGCACACGCTCACCACGGGCTTGCTCGACGGCAGCAGGCTCTTGGGCGAGCCGATGAGCCGGAAGTCGGCGCCGTGGGTCATGGCGATGGCCGACAGCGCCATCACCCGCTCGTAGGGCACGTCGGAGTAGGCGAAGACCACCTCGTCGACCCCCTCGGCGTCGATGAGCGCGCCCAGGTTGGCCTCGGGCACGATGGGGATGCCGTGAGGGTAGCCC
>JAUHVS010000764.1 GCA_030424955.1 bacterium
GCCGAAGCGCCGGAGGGCCTCGCCGATGACCCCCACGAACAGCGCGTTGCTTGACGCCGACGGCCCCAGCAGCCGCGTAGCGCGGTGCGTGCGCGCCATCACCTCGACGGTGCTGCCGTTCGGGAAGTAGCGCTGCCGCCTGCCCATGTGCCCGGTCGCCCGATGCTGCCCACTCAAGGGTACATCGGACACGCGCGCGGGTTGTCACGCCAAAATGCGCAAGTTTCTCACAAGCGCCTGATCACAAAGCAGTTCCGTCCCCCGCCCCGCACCGGACGAGCAGGCGGCATCCACCGTCCATCAAGGCGCCTCTCAGCCGCCCCCGACCCGCAGGTTCAGGCCCGCCCCCTACCCCCCGCCGCTCACCCGGGCGCCCACTTGGGCGCGGCCTGGATCGCCACCGAGCAAGGGCGCCAGGGTGGCGGTCGCGGCGCGCAGGCGGGCGGCGACGGGCTCCACCGCGTCGCCAGCCAGGCGCCAGAGCAGGCCGTCAGTCCCCAACGGCGCCAACGACTCCACCTGGTCGGGCTGCTTGCCGGGCGCGCGGGCGGCGTGGGCCTCAACCCAGGCGCGCAGAGTCGCGGTCAGCGGGCCCACGGCGACGAGGCTGGCCACGACCCGGGTGTGGCCCATGCGCTGACGCACCGTGGGCAGGCCAGGGGCGTCCTCAAGCAGCGTCCCGTCGTGCAACACACACGTCCCGTCGCGCCGGATCTGTACCTGTGTGCTCAGTGAGGCCGCCGCCCACACCTCGTCCGGACGATGTGCCTCTCGGCCGGCGCTGTACCAGTCCAACACCACCGCCGACGCGTCCCCCGCCAGGTATACCTCGGTGGTCTGTGCCAGCCGTGCCCCGCGGAACGCGGTCAGGTGCTCGGGCAGCAGCGCCAGCAGGCCACCGGCCGCGACGTCCGCCCGGGTGTGCTGCACCGAGCCGCCGGCCTGCGCGGCGCGGTACACCTTGGTGCTGGCCTGGGTGCCCAGGAAGCAGCGGGCGCCCGCCCCCACCGTCACCGACAGATCCAGCCGGTCGCCGCTGACCAGGCCACCGCCAAAGCTCGACGCCCAGGCCCACACCGCTGGGCCCCGGGGGCGGGGCACCAGCAGGCGCAGGGGGGCCGCAGCGCGCACGCCGACCGCCGCGCTCCCCCGCCCCACCCGCGCCACCTCCAGCGCGCCGGCGCCCGGGCGCTGAGTCACCGGGCCGCCAGGGCCTTGAGGATGTGCTCGACGGCCGCCTCGACGCCCACGCCGTGCAGCACCTCGGCGAACAGCGTGGGGCCGTCCCCGCGCATCTTCGCGGCGTCGCGGGCCATGACGTCCAGGTCAGCCCCCACCGCGGGGGCAAGGTCACACTTGTTGATGACCAACAGATCAGACTGCGTGATGCCCGGGCCACCCTTCCGGGGCACCTTGTCGCCACCGGCGACGTCGATCACATAGATCGTGTAGTCCGCCAGCTCGCGCGAGAAGTCGGCCGCCAGGTTGTCGCCGCCCGACTCCAACAGCAGCAGCTCAGGGTGCACCTGGGCGGTCAACGCCTCGAGGGCCAGCAGGTTGGCCGAGATGTCTTCACGGATCGCCGCGTGCGGGCAGCCGCCGGTCTCCACCGCCCGGATGCGCTCGGCGGGCAGGGCGTGGTGCCGCGTGAGGAACTCCGCGTCCTCGCGGGTGAAGATGTCATTGGTCACCACACCGAGCGACATGCGATCGCGCAGGGCCTCGCACAGGCGCAAGGTCAGCGCAGTCTTGCCGGATCCCACGGGGCCGCCGATGCCAACGGTGAAGGCCCGCTCGGCAAAGTCGCGGGTCAGCGGGCGCGCGCGCTCCTCGAAGCGGCCGGCGTGCGCCATGGGCGCGTGGGTGTGCCCGTGCCCGCCGTGGCTGTGGCCCGGCCCGTGGCTGTGGGTGTGCCCCGGCCCGTGGCTGTGGGTGTGTCCCGCCCCGTGACTGTGGGTGTGTCCGTGGGCGTGACTGTGGTCATGGTCGTTGGGCATGGGCGGCCTCGCGTTCCGTCAGGAGTGGAAGAGTCGGCTGTAGAGCGTGTCGTGCTGGTCCTGCCACAGGCCCTGCAGGGGGAACGGGCTGGTGGGCTGGCGCCAGTCGCGGCCGCGGGCCGTCGCCAAGGCGTGGCCGGCCCAGCCGTCGGCGTCGACGAGCAGCCGCTGGCCCTCGATGGGGCCCACGGCGCCCAGCCGCACGGCGGCCGACACCAGGTCGCGGGCGGTGGTGTAGAGCATCAGCCGGGCCGCGTCGTCGGCCGGCAGCGCGAGCGCCTGGGCCACCGCCCCGAACACCGGCGCCAGGTGGGTCGGCGCGTCCGCCGCCAGCAGCCGGCGGCGCAGCGCCACCAGGCCGGGGTGTTCGAAGGCCCGTGCGGCGCTCGCCAGCAGGGCCTGGCCTGTGGCGCGGCTGGCCCGCGCGGCCACCGGGTGCACGGCCACGGCCGACCACAGGGCGTCGGCCTCGTCGAACAGATCAGGGTTGGCGTGCACCGCCAGCGCCACCGGCAGCGGGCCCAGGGCCACGGTGTGCAGCGCCCCGGCGAGCCAGGCCGACACCGACGCCACCTCGCCCAGCTGCCACGCCGCCTCCAGCCCCCACGAGTGGGCGAACCCGCCGCTCGGGAAGGTGGCGTCGGCCAGCTGCAGCAGGGTCCAGGCCGACATGCTCAGAACAGGAAGTAGCGCTGGGCCAGGGGCACCTCGCGCGCCGGCTCGCAGGTCAACAGCACCCCGTCGGCGTGCACCGCGTAGGTCTCGGGATCCACCGTGATCTGCGGCGTGGCGTCGTTGAGCACCATGTCGGCCTTGGTGAGCCCCCGGCAGCCCTGCACCGCCACCACCCGCGAGCGCAGCCCGTAGCCCGCGACGGTGGCCAGCGACGCCTGCGAGACGAAGGCCACCGTCGTCGGCCCCACGGCCCCCCCGAAGGCGCCGAACATCGGCCGCATGTACACCGGCTGCGGCGTGGGGATCGACGCGTTCGGGTCGCCCATCTGCGCCCACGCGATGAAGCCGCCCTTCAGCACCAGATCGGGCTTGGCCCCGAAGAAGGCGGGGGTCCACAGCACCAGGT
>JAUHVS010000765.1 GCA_030424955.1 bacterium
GCCCACCCACACCGCGCCGACCTCGTCGTCTGCGGGCCACGCGTAGAACCCGGTCTGGCGGGGGTCGCCCGGCTCCTGGCTGCGGGAGCGCAGGCTCAGGCCGTCGAGGTGCTCGCGGCGCCAGTCCCACGCCGCTCTCAGGGGTCGCGGCGGGGGCGCGCCCCCACAGTTGGGGCGCCGGCCCCCCACGGCGGCCTGCACGCGCCAGTGGATACGGCGGCGAGCGGCTGGCACACGGCGTGCTTTGGGTCCCGCCCGGCGGACTTGGCCAAGGCCGGGGAGGCGCGACGGTGCAGGTGAGCAGGCGGGGCGTCCACCAGGGGTGCGCCAGCGGCCGCGCCTCGGTGGTGGCCGGCCGCTGATCGGTGCGACAACGCCACCTGGGGATCTCACACACGGAACCGGACGGGTTCAACGGAGGGGACAATGAGCAAGACGCCACAGCGTGAGCTGGGCCTGATGGGCTGGATCACCGTGATGGTCGGGGCCGGCTGCGTGCTGATCGCGGGCCTGAGCACCCTGAACACCGCCTTCAACTGGAAGCTCGTCTTGAAGGTGGGGGGCGCGCGGACGCCGCTGCCCACCAACTACGAGGCGTGCCTCGGGTTGCTGGCCGTGGGCGCGCTGCTGATCGGCATTGCGTTCTTCGGCAACTTCGTGGGCAGCCGCTTCAAGGCGGCCAAGGGCAAGCCCCTGGTGCGGCTGGGGATCGTGCTCGCCGCCGTGGGCTTCCTGGTGGTGGTCGGCCGCGGCCTGCAGGTGGTGGCCCTCACCAGCACCTACGGCAGCATGCTGGCCTACTACGCCACCGACGGCGATCTGGACGACCTGCAGGCAGAAATCGACAAGGGCCCCGACGCCGAGGCGCTGGATCGCGCGGTGTCGCGGGCGGCCCAGTACGACAACGTGCCGGCGCTGGAGCGCCTGCTGGCGGGCGGGGCCAACTTCGCGCAGGCGACCCGGCCCGAAGAGCAGCGCCGCTGCCCCATCGGATCCACCCTGGCGTTTGTGAAGGTGGCGGTCGCCCACGGCGCGACCCCCGCCACCTGCCCGGGGGCGCCCACGCTCATCCACCGCTTCGTCAAGGAGGGGTCGGACGACGCGGCCACGGCCGAGGTGGTCGCGCTGCTGCGCGGGGCCGGCTGGTCCGCCAGCGAGACGCCCAAGTACGACAAGAAGGACGCGGCGGCCTGGGCCCGCCAGAACAAGCTCCCCAAGACGGCGGCCGCCCTCGCGCAGCCCTGAGCCGTGCGCCCTGGGCCGCTCGGCCTGAACGGGCGGGGCTTAGCCGCGCGGCTCGCCTGCGGCGCTGGCCGACGCCCCCCATCTGGTCGGCGTGCGCATGGGTCACAAGGGCAGCCGTGGAGGCGCCAGGGGATCGGCCGTCGTCGCATCGTCGGTAGGGCGGCCGCCTCGGGCCAGTCGCTCTCGATGTACCACACCCGGCCCGCGCCCGCCCCAGCCGCCGAAGGCCACGAGCCCAGCGACCGGACACCTCGGCCTTTGACACGCTCTCGAAGCGGCCCTAGCGTTTGGAGTGGTGGAGATCGACGCGGGGGTGCCTACGTGAAGCACATTCGGCCCGTTTCCGTTGAGCAGGCCCGTCGCGAGGCTTTGCCGATCTTGCTGGCTGGGTTCAACCGCCGAGGCAAGGCCCGTACGGATCGTGAACGTGCCCAGCGGGCGCCCGCAAAGCTGGCGCGCGATGACCGCCATTGCACGCCGCCCAAGATCTGCACTCTCTGACCTTCAGGCCGAGTTCTCGGCCGACCCTCAGACCCTTCATTTCGCAGTCGCAGCCGTTCACGACCACGGGGACACCGACGGTCTGGCGTATAGACGTGCACAGGCACTGTGGCGCCTATACCGCGACCACCTTCTCAAGCGACTCAGGATGTTGCAGCAGCCCCCGTCGTCCCATCGTCAGTGCCTCACCATGAACCACAGCAGCCCGATCGCGTCCGGGGGCAGCGCGGCCGCCTCGGGCCAGTCGCTCTCGATGTACCACACCCGGCCCGCGCCCACCTCGCGGTAGCCCAACGACACGGCGTCGGCGTCCCACCCGCCCAGGGCGACGAGCCCGTCCAGGGCCGCGAGATCTTGGCCGCAGCCGCCCAGGCGGTCGCCGCGGGGGTCCAGGCGGTTGCGCTGCCAGAACCAGTGCTTGGGCTGGCGGACCAGGGGCGGGCGCAGGTCGCCGCCGCAGTCGCCGCGCTGGGCGCCGGGCGCCGTCGCTTGACCGAACACCGCCTGCTGCAGCGCGGCCGACAGGCCCGCCGAGCCCACGATCCGGCCGCCGCCGCGCACCCAGTCGGCGAGGCCGTCGATGGTGTCCACCGGGGCGTCTGCGCCGAGCAGCAGCACGTCGGCGCCCGCCACGTCGCAGCGGTCCTCGGCTTGGGCCTCGGGGGGCAGGGGCACGGCACCGAAGCGGCCGCAGCGGTGCACCCGCAGGGCGGGCCAGGGGCAGGTGTCTTCGAGCCAGGCGGCGGCTGGGGTCAGGGCGTCGGTGCGCAGCGCGGCGAGCAGCGGGGCCAGGGCGCGGTCCTCGACGTCCCCAAAGTCGACGCCCGCCAGGATCAGGTGCCCCCCGCAGCGCCGCGCCCGGGCGATGACGGGGTCACCGGCCGGGGCGCCCGCCCCGTCGGCCAGCCGGGCGATGGGGGCCACCTCTGCCAGCGGCCCCAGCGGCCCCAGGGCGGCGAGCTGGGCGATCTGGTCTGCGCGCAGGGCGTAGGGCGACGGGATCGCGCCCCAGAGCGGATCGGGCTGGCCCAGGGTGCGCTCGGCCAGCAGCCCAGCGCTGTCGGCTGGGGCCGGGGCGAGGGCCACCGCCAGCCAGCCCAGCCCCGCGGGCCCGAAGACCTCGGCGGCGCCGTGGGTGAGCACCACGTGGCCGCCGTCGGCCGCGAACTCGGCGAGGGCGAGCAGCACCGCGGGATCGGCCTGGGCCCAGTCGGCGGCCGGGCCGTCCAGCCAGACCGCGTCCACGTCGTACCGGGTGAGCGCGCCGGGCTCGATGGGCGACAGGAGCACGCCAGGGATCGGGCTGGGCGCCCCGGG
>JAUHVS010000766.1 GCA_030424955.1 bacterium
GGTGCGTGTGGCGACGGTTTTCAACGTGGGTGAGATGGCGGTCTACCCGGCGCAGGGGGTCGCAGAGATCCTCGGCATCGAGACCCTTGAGATCTCCGGTTTCACCAACCAGTTCTACGTGCTGCGCTGCCTGGACTCTGAAAAGAAGATCCGGGTCCCCGTGGCCAATGTCGATCAGGTGGGCCTGCGGGCCCTGGTCGACGCCTCTGAAATCTCTGGGGTGCTCGAGACCCTGCAGGCGGCGGACGTCGCCATCAGCGAGCCCAACTGGAACCGGCGCTACCGGCGCTACGTCGAGAAGATCCAGACCGGCAGCCTCAGCGACGTCGCGCAGGTGCTGCGCGACCTGCACCTGACCCGCTCCGACAAGCAGCTCTCCTACGGCGAGCGGCGGGTCTACGAGATGGCCATGCAGCTGCTGGTGCAGGAGCTCGCGGTGGCGCAAGATCGCAGCGAGGAAGACGTGACCGTGCAGGTGGAGCAGCTGCTCGACTGAGCGGTCGCCGCTGACGGGGGCCATGCCGCGCCGGGCCATGGTTCGGCCGCGCGGGCCTGCTCTGATAGCAATCGTGGCGGGCCGCCGTTATCGGGCTGCCCGCCCAATCTTGACTCGTTTCCGGACGCGGGTGTAGATGAAGTCGCCTTTCGGCCGGAGGGAGACCGACGTCATGGTGCCGACCGGACGCCGCCCGCGCCTGACGCTGGGCCTGTTGCTGACCGCCGTCGCGTGGACGGGGGTCGGGTGCGGCCCCATCACCGCGACCTCGGCCATCGCCGACGCCAGCGTCGCCTTGGACGGCGCGCGCGGCGCGAAGGCGCCCCAGTTTGCGGTCTATGAGTTCGTGAGCGCTGAGCTCTACCTGCGCAAGGCCCGCGAAGAAGAGGGGCTGAGCGACTTCCAGGCCGCCATCAACTTCGCCCGCGTCGCCGAAGGCTTTGCCGCGAAGGCGAAGGCGCGGGCGTCGCAGCGCACGCGCCAGGGCATGGCGCCCGAGACGGCGGCCCCGGCGGCCGCGACGCCGCTGGGAGAGCCGGCCGATCTGCCAGCAAACGACGGGCTGCCGAGCGGAGGCCACCTGTGAGCGCCCAACGGACCCTCGGGCTGGCCCTGCTCGCGCTCTCCACGGGCGCGGCCGGCTGCGCAGCCGGGGTGGGGCTGCGCGCTCAGGTGCAGAGCATCTCTGAGCGCCTCGACACGGTCGAGAAGCCCGCCTACAAGTGCGCCGAGCGGGCCCTGGCCCTCTCGCGTAGCCATGTGGCGTTCGCGATCCAAGAGCTCGACGAGGGCGACTACTTCCGCGCCAGTGAGCACGTGGATCTGGCGTCGGACGCCGCGGTGCAGGCCGAGGCCGTGGCCCGTCGGCCCGAGTGCCAGGAAGACACCGACGGAGACGGCATCCCCGATCCGAGCGACCGCTGTCCCGAGCAAGCCGAAGACATGGACGGCTACGAGGACGAGGACGGCTGCCCCGAAGACCAGGACACCGATGGGGACGGCATCCCCGACAGCCGCGACCAGTGCCCACGCGATCCGGAAGACCTCGACGGCGTGGACGACGAGGACGGCTGTCCAGACATCGAGCTCGATCGCGACGGCGACGGCATCCCGGATGCGTCCGATCGCTGCCCCGAGCAGCCGGAAGACAAGGACGGCTTCGAGGACACCGACGGCTGCCCGGACCCCGACAACGATCAGGACGGGGTGCTGGACGCGCAGGATGGGTGTCCGCTGCAGCCGGAGGACAAGGACGGCTTCGAGGACGAGAACGGCTGCCCGGATCCCGACAACGATCAGGACCGGATCCCGGACGTCAGCGACAAGTGCCCGAATCAGCCCGAGGACTACGACGGCGACGAGGACACGGACGGCTGCCCCGACATCTACAAGACGATCATCGTCCGCGACGACCGCATCGAGCTGAAGCAGAAGGTGTTCTTCGCCACGGCGAAGGCCCGGATCCTGGAGCGCTCCTTCGAGCTGCTCAACGAGGTCTCGGCGGCGCTCCGCGAGCGCAAGGCCGTGCGGGTGCGGATCGAGGGCCACACCGACAGCCGGGGCTCGGCGCGGTACAACAAGACGCTGTCGCAGCAGCGGGCAGACTCCGTACGCCGCTACCTGGAGGGCCAGGGGATCGGCTCGGACCGCCTCGAGAGCGTCGGCCTGGGTGAGGACGTCCCGATTGAGGACAACCGCACCGCCGACGGGCGCGCCGCCAACCGGCGCGTCGAGTTCCACATCATCAAATAAGAGAGCTTCAACGCCTGTGCGCTGGTTGCTAGTCCTGCTGATGTCCACCCTCTGGGCTGCGCCCGTTGCCGCCCAGCGCAACGCCTATCAGGCCGAGGGTGAGGTCGCCCGTCTGCTCCAAGACGCGCGGTCCTACTACGACAACCTCGAGCTGGAGCAGTCGGAGCAGTCGCTCGTGCGGGCCATCGGCCTCATCGAGCAGTTCCGTCTCAACTCGCCGGTGGCGGCCGAGGTCTACACGCAGCGGGGCATCCTCTATCACGTGCGCGACCACGACGAGCGCGCGACGATGGCGGACTTCACGACGGCGCTGAGCATCGACCCGCAGGCGCGGCTTGATCCCCTCGTCAGCACGCCCAGCCTGCAGCAGCTGTTCGAGTCGGCGCGGGGCCAGGCGCAGCCGCGGCGGGCGCCACAGCGGACCCCGGATCCGCTGCCGCCCCCGGCCTATCAGCCCCCGGCGCCGCAGGGCTACGGCTCGGCCATCCAGCATCAGGTGCCGCGCTCCGCGCGCGGGGGCGATCCCGTCGACCTGGTGGTGGACGTCAACGATCCGCAGGTGAACCGCAACATCTTCCGCGTGTGGGTGTACTTCCGTTCCGCCCGCGCGGCCACGGTGCAGAAGCGCGAGATGCGGCCGCAGGGGCCGAGCGTGTTCTCGACCCGCATCCCGGGGCGCTTCATCGCGGGGCGCCAGCTCACTTACTACATCGCGATGGAGGACCGCACCGGGCGCACCATCGCGACGGTTCGCAGCGCCAAGGATCCGGTCATCGTGCCGATCCAAGGGGGCGCCCTGGCGGGCCTCG
>JAUHVS010000767.1 GCA_030424955.1 bacterium
GCGCCAATTCAGGCTGGCCCTGCCCACGGGTGTTGTCGACACGCCCAGCAAAGTGGTACTGAGCGGCGGCCTTTTGTCAGGAGACAGCCATGCGGTTGTACGGAAGCCGGATCCCCGCCATCGCCAAGGACATCATCGCCGAGCTGGCCGCGCAGGAGCTCATCGAGGTGTCTGCGGAGAACGTCGAGGAGGTTGAGGAGGACGCCAAGTCCGTCCTGAACGAATACCTCCGCACCGAGCGCCGCATGACCGATGAGGCCAAAGAGATCGCGCAGGAGCGCGGCCTCGACTACGCCGCCCACGGCAAGATCAAGCGCCAGATCGCCGAGAAGCGCCGGTTCGGCCTGTACGAGGAGGCGGTGGGCTACATCGCCAACCAGCTCATCGAGTTGCTGCTCCACACGCCGCACGTCGACGAGATCTTCGCCGAGGACAGCGACCTCCGGCGCGCCGTCGCGCCCGTCCTGCGTCGCCACATGAGCGCTGGCGACGGCATCGAGGCTGAGGTGCGCAAGCGGGTGAAGAACCTGAACGAGGGCACCCGCGAGTGGGAGATCCGCTACCAGCAGGAGCTCGAGCGGCTGAAGTCGCTGCAGAACCTGACCGACTGAACCGGCCCCCCTCTTCGGGTCGGGCGGCATCACACGCCGCGGGCTCGCTGAGGCCCCCCCCGCGCCAGACTCAAGATTTGGCATCAGGCGCAACCGAGCGCCACAACCAAGCGCCAGTGACAGCACCGAGCGGGTGCCCGCCACCTCGGCGAGGGCCCCTGTCGCACGGGCGACCTCTTGAGCGTCCGCTCAGCCGACGTCTGTTCGACGTCGTGGGCTGAGTTGGCGCCAACTGTGGCGTCCGGTCAAAGGCGTCCGGTCCAAGGCGTCCCCCGCGGCTTGGCGAAGAGGCCGGGCCGGGAGCCCTCCACAAGATCGCCCGGACAGGCTGTCGAAAGGCGCTCCCATCGCGAGCGTCATCGGCGAGATCGCCGGCTCCGCCGTTGCCGCGTCCTCGCCGACGCCTTGCAGCGCCATCCGCGCGGCGCCTTGGATCCGACGCTCCGGCTCGCTCCGGCTCAGTCCGCGAACGTCAACACGTGGCTAGAGCGTCAGCTCGGACTCATCCGCGAGAGCGGGCGCGCCGATGGACCGCACCAACGCACGGGCTGCGAGCTTCTGCTCTGGTGGCACGTAGATCCGCAGCAGGGGCGCTGGCTGAGCGTAGCGCTCAAAGATCCGGCTGTACTCGTCCATGCGCTGCACCGTCCCGAGCCCGCGGTTCACCACAAACAGTGGCAGCGCCCCCACGCCGATGGGCTTTCGCAGCATCCCCGAGGTGCGACTGACGAAGTGCTCAATCCCGGCCTCCGTCAGCGCAGCGCGCATCAGCGTGAGATCGAAGCCCGCCTCGGCCGTATTGGTCTCAAGCGCCACCGAGAAGCCCTCCCGGCGAACGATCCGCTGCGCCCACGGGTTCGACGACGCACGCAAGGCCGACCACAGCGCGATGTCATCGACGTGCAGGTACGCCTCTGGGTCGCTCGGGATCGGAAACTCGTCGGGGCACTCCGCGTAATACCGAGCCAGCATCGACTCGTAGCCGACCGGGATCCGGTGGAGGTAGACGCTCAGGAACATGTGGTAGCGGCTGAGCAGGAAGTCCTCGAACGCAAACAGCGCCCTGTGCGTCAGCGCGACGTGCGCCCGATTGTCGGCGACGTGCACGCGGAGGTTCTCAAGCAGCCACGGCTGATCGAACTTCCCGTAGCTGACCCCTGCGAAGTAGGAGTCCCGCTGGAGGTAGTCCATTCGGTCGGCGTCCATGTCGCCGCTGACCAGCTGGCTGAGCATTGGACAGAAGTCGATACCCGCGACGACGAACTTGTCCGCCTCGTCGGGGAAGCGCCCGTTGATCAAGTGGGCGATGGTTGCGCCGTCGATGCCATCGTCCCCGAAGGCCTGCGAGATGGTCGCGCCCACGCTGCTGTCCACCAGCAGCTTGACGGTGTAGTCCTCGTGCGTGGCTTGCGGGGCATGCTCATCCGGGCGGTGACACGCCAGCCCGAGGGCCGCCCGGAGGGGCATGGCCATCTCGCTGGCGTGCGACGCAGGCGGATGCCCAATGTCATGGAGCAACAAGGCCAGGCGCGCGATCTGCCGCAGCCGCCGCCTGTCGGCGTCCGGGACCAGGCCCGCCTCCTCGGGCAGCAGCCGGTCGAACATCTGCCCTGCCAGCTCCATGGCGCCGAGGCCGTGCGAGAAGCGGTTGTGCGTCGCCCCAGGGAACGCGTTCTCGGCGAACCCAAGCTGCTTGATGGCCCTGAGCCGTTGGAACACCGGGTCGTCCACCACCATCAGCTCGCCGGGGCTGAGCCGGATGGAACCATGGATCGGATCCCGGATGCGGATCACGCGGCCCCCTGCCCCGCGATCGGCTCGACGAACAGCGTGTGGCTCGTCGACCCGGTCACCCGGGCGCGCAGCAACTGTCCGGGGACCAGATCGTCTGAGGCGGGCAACACTGCGGTCCGAAAGCAGCTGGTCCGCCCCATGAACTGGTGGGGGTTGCGCTTGCCTCGGCCCGAAAGCAGCAGCTCGACCTCTCGTCCGATCATCGCTGCATAGCTGGCCTTGCTCTGCGCCTCCTGCAGCTTGATGAGCTGCTGAAGCCGCGCCCGCTTCACCTCGTCTGGCACATCGTCGGGGCGCGTGCGCGCCGCCTTCGTGCCGTCGCGCTCGCTGTAGCGGAACATGAAGGCGCTGTCGAAGCGCACGGCCTGCACGAGCGACAGCGTGGCCTCGAAGTCGGCGTCCGTCTCTCCCGGGTAGCCCACGATGATGTCCGTCGTGATGGACCACCCGGGCAGCCGCGCCCGCACCCGGTCGATCAGGTCGAGGAAGGCCTCCGCCGTGTAGCCGCGGCGCATGTCCTTCAGGATCCGACTCGAACCGCTCTGCACCGGCAGGTGCAGGTGCTGGCCCACCTTGGGCAAGGACGCCAGCCGGTCGAGCAGCCGGTTCGAGAAGTCGTTGGGGTACGGCGACGTGAACCGAATCCGCTCCA
>JAUHVS010000768.1 GCA_030424955.1 bacterium
GCCACAGGCCGAAGCGCTCGAACTTACGGTCGGGGTACTGGAGCACCTCGTACTGCGACTCGGGGGCGCGCTCCGGGACCTTCATGAAGGCGTACCGGATACCGACCTCGGAGAGGGTGCAGGGCGTGGTGTAGCCCCACTCGAGCCCGCCCGCGCAGGAGATCAGGCCATCGGACGGCACCACCGTCACCCGGTTGGTGATCAGGAACGCGTCGTCCTCGAGGATCGGAGGCAGGAAGCCCTCGTCGCAGTCCGCATAGGAGACCGTGCCGTCCGCGTTGGTGCTGCGGCAGTCGTTGGCCTCTTCCTGGACGTAGTAGGGGCTCTCGAGGCCCAGCCAGCCCATGTCGCGCTGGGCGTAGATGGAGAAGTTGAGGTCCGTGAGGCCGATGTCGGTCCAGTCGACGCGCACGTAGTCGCGCTCGTGCCAAGGCCGGTCGTCGGAGTTCTCGCGGATGACGTTCGACTGCTCACCGGTGGACGCGTTGTAGTCGCGGATGATGTCGAAGTGCTTCTGGATCTTGAACGAAGCGATGGGGTGGTCGCACGGGAACTTGCGCCACTCATCGCCCTCGAGATCGTTCAGCCGGCGGGACTCCGTCTTCTGAGGATCGAGCTCGTCGCCACGACCATCGCTGTTGCCACCGATGACCACGTCGTCGGCGCGACACGCCATCAGGCGGTCCTCCTCGATGCGCCAGCGGATCTTCAGGGCAGGGAAGTCCTCTGCGAAGAAGTACTCTTGCCGGTCACCGATGAACGTGCCGTCCGCCTCATAGGGGACGTCGATCACCGTGCGGGCGAAGAACCACTCGCCGCGGAACATTTCCTTCTTGAGTGCGTTTGGCTGCGTACGGTCGATGTCTTTGACCGTCTCAGAGCAGCCACCGAGCGCGAACAACGCGCTGGCCGCAGCCATGGCACCTACGAGGCGCATCACCTTCATCGAACCCTCCGGCCGTGGTCGTCTTGAACCGACCAACCCCTTCGCCAACTGTGCGCCACCCGAAGAAACCGTCCCAACGGGCGAGCAACGGGCGTGTGTACCTACCCCGATCGACGCCTGTCAAGGCGCACGGGGATTGCTCCGTAAGGGGTACGGGCTGTTCGGGCGCCGATGTTGAGTTAGGAGAGGGCCAAGGTTGAACGGGTTGAGAGGGTCCCGTTGTGGACGCGGCGGGGCAGAGGGTCAGCGCGTTGAGGCCCGGCTGACGCGCGCATGGCAGGAATGCGAGGGGCGGCGGCCTGAGTCAGCCCTCAAGCCTCAGCATGGGCTCCAGCCGGCCGGACTTGTCCAGCGCTGCGAGCTCCGTGTAGCCACCGACCGAGTGGTCGCCGATGAAGATCTGCGGCACGGTGCGCTGCCCTGTGGTGCTCACCAGCCAGTGCCTCGCCTCGGCGTCGTCTGAGACGTCGATCTCTTCAAAGGCGATGCCTTTGCGCTGGAGCAGCCGCTTCGCCTGCTCGCAGTACCAGCAGATCCTGGCGGTATAGAGTCGGACTGGCTTCATGGGAGCTCCTCTTGAACGTGGTGAAGATGCGCCCCCTCAACCGGCGGATTCGAGCGAAATTCGGGGTTTGCGCGGGGCTTCGGGCTTCTGCGAGACTCAAGCGTGTGCAGTGAGCGGGCCGCCGTGGCTCGCCCTGCAGAAGAGGAGGTGACCTATGCTGGACGCCTACATCATTGAGCAGATCCGTCGCCGCGAGGAAGAGCGACGTCGGATCCACGACCGGCCATCGCTCGAGCTCCCGCTTGAACGCGAGCGCCCCCCTGCAGTTGAGGACGACGACGACGCCGAAGAGGAAGCCCCGCGGGTCATCGTCATCGACCTCTGAGCGGCTCGAACGCCGCGCGCCCAAAGGCTGCGCCTGCGACCACCCGGTCCAGGCTTCGGGGCGCCCTGGGCGTCGCGCCGCATCGCCTCCTGACTGAACGTCGGATCCCGCCTTCGGTGCCTGGGGGCTCCTCCGGTCGAGAGGCTGACCCCCTGCCAGGCGCTGTCGCCGTGTCTTTGACCCGGACAGGACAGGCTGAGGGCAGGGCAGCGTGCCGTCCACCCTCGCAGGCCTGTGCGTGGCGCGTTCTGCGCGGGCGCCCAGGAGCACGGGGCGCGGCACGACGGCAAGCGAATGTGTCAGCGGGTGGTGGACGTGGCATTGTCCGACGCACGCGGGTGCTCGGGTCTGGCCCGTGCCGTGGTTGGGCGCTTCGACCGTCAGCTGGCTCGGCAACCCAGGGCACAGCGGGTTCGCCCGGCTGAGCCAACAAAAAAGGGCTGGGGAGAACCCCAGCCCTTTCTCAGCTCAGCTTGCTGACGAGTGCTGTATCAGAGGCCCGCGCTGAAGACGAACGGGAACTTGATCTGGCACATCCCGCCCTCCGGCTTGGCGAACTTCCAGCGCTGCACCTGGCGCTGCATGCAGCCCTCGACGCTCTTGTTGCCCAGGCTGCTGTCCTCGACAATGACCTTCTGCACCGAGCCGTCCAGGCTGATCCGCCAAGACAACGTCACCTTGCCGTTGAGCTCAGGGTTCCGGGCGAGCTCCTTCTCGTAGCAGTACTGGATGCCGCGCTGGCGGGCGTTGACGACCCGCAGGATGTCGGCCTGCTTGCAGAAGCCAGTCACCTTGCCCGAGCCGCGCTTCACGCTGATCTTCTTCTTCTTGCGCTTCTTGCCGCCGAGGCTCGCCTTGGTACCGCGGCCGCCGCCGGTGTCGATGCGACCCATGCCGTGGATGCGGCCGAAGCCCTCGCCACCACCGCCGGTGCCGTGACAGTCACGGCCGCGCTGCGGCACGACCATGTGCCGCGCACCTCCCGGCGCACAGACGAAAGACGTACCCACGATGACCACCACCTTCGCCGACCTCGGCGTGCCCACCAAGATCACCGACGTGCTCGCGCGCGACGGCAAGACCGAGCCGTTCCCCATTCAGGCCGACACCCTGGGCGACACCCTCTCCGGGCGTGACGTGCTGGGCCGCGGCAAGACCGGCTCGGGCAAGACCCTGGCCTTCTCGATCCCCGTCGCCGCCCGCATCGGCGCTTCCGGAGGA
>JAUHVS010000769.1 GCA_030424955.1 bacterium
ACGAAGTCGGCCTGCAGGATGTAGTCGTGATCCCGGGGATCGGCCTCGAACTGATCGCCGTTGGCGTCGTGGGTGATGCCGGTGTCGCGCACCGACAGCAGCCCCTCGCGGCGGTTGTCGGCCAGGTAGGCCGCCGGCCCCTCGCCGTACACCCCGCGGCGCAGGTTCAGCGCCGGCGTGACCAGATCCGCGGTGGTGTAGCTCCAGCCGAAGGCGAGCGCCTCGGGGGGCATCTGCGCCACGTCGAGCGCCCGCCGGATGATCTCGGCCTGCGCGGCGTGCGCCTTGTATGGGAAGGGCGAGCGCACCGACGCCAGGGTCGGCTCGCCGTCCACCATGCGCCAGCCCTTCAGCTCGCGGGTGATCAGCACGGCGTGCTCGGCGCCCTGGGCCAGCGGCCGGATCGGGCGCAGGATCAGGGTGTTGGTGGCCATCTCGTAGTGCACCAGCCGGTCCACCAGATCGCCGGCGTCGCTCACCACGTCGTTGGCCGGCCCGAAGAGCAGGTCGTAAGCGTCCACCTGGGGGTCCTGACCGAAGAAGGCCCCCCGGCGCATGCGCGTGGGGTAGTGGCCGCGGCCCAGGTCCAGGGCCACCCGCTCACCGAAGCGCGGGCTCTTGGGATCGATGTTGACCACCACCACCGACTCATCGGTGACCGTCGCCAGGTCGAGGGGCCCGTCGAAGGACACCGAGATGGGCGCGTACGGCCCGAAGCCGTCGGTGTGGTTGGCCCGCTCGAACAGCTTGCGCCGGTGCTCGCTGGGCTTCTCGGCCGACAGGTTCCACGCCTTGCCCGTGCGGGTGTCGTCCACCACGCGCAGGCTCACGTCGTTGGGGAAGGGCACCTCGGGCAGCGGCAGGCGCAGCGGCTCGAACACGATCGAGGGGCCGTGCACCTCGACCTCGACCCCCAGCCCGCCGCCCGCGGGATCCTCGGACGCTGCACACGCGGCGACCAGCCACGCGGCGGCCAGCCACACCATCCAACCGGTCTGCTTGCTCACCAGCGCACCTCCAGGTGGCTCAGGGCCCCCCACTGCGTCGGGGCGTCCTCGCCCAGGGCGGTCTGGAACGCCTCGCCCGGCAGGAAGACCGCGAGCTGCGTGCGGAACCGCAGCAGGGCGTAGGTCAGCCGCCAGTCGTAGGCCAGACCGAAGTCCAGCTCGTGCCCGAGCTCACGGGCGCCCCGCGCCCCCCGCCAGCCCACGGGCGCGCCGCCCGCGAGGCCCGACTGGAAGGCGTCGGCCACCGGCACGGCGCTGCGGGCATATACGTAGCCCAGATCGGCCGTCAGGCCATCGACGACCCGGTGGCGCAGCCGCGGGTTGATGTAGATCGCGTTCTGGATCGCCCCGCCGGTCGGCAGCTGATCGAAGCCCCGGCTGGGCGTGCCGCGGAAGGTCGGATCGGCCGCGTTGTAGGCCGTGGCCGCGCTGTTGATGCGCATGGCCTGCCGGAACAGCAGCAGCCCCACCCGGTGCTCGCGGTCGAAGGTGAAGGTGTTGATCTGGTCGTCGAAGGGGTTGTCGTCGCCGCTCGCGAAGCCGCCCTCCAGCACCAGGTCGTAGCCGGAGCGGCCGTAGCCCGCGCGGGCCACCCAGCCCGTGGCGCGCACGTCGAAGGGCCCCTCACGCACGGCGCTCTGGCTGAGATCGCTCTCGCCGAAGTAGCTCGCCAGCTCCCCCTCGACCCACAGCCGGTGGGTGTGGCGCAGCACGTCCCAGCGGCCGGTGACCGCCGCGACCCACACCGCCGTCTCGCCGCCCTCGGCGTAGGCCTGCTGGCGGTACAGCGTGCCCGCGGCGAGCCGCAGACCGTCGAGGTGCAGCAGGGCCCCGCTCAGCACCTGGTAGGTGCGGTCGCCGTGGCTCCAGTTGGCGGTGTCGTCGTCCATCACCGCGTCCGCCGCCACCACGAGGGCCAGCGGGTTGCGCACGCCGCCGCGCTTGAGCCGCACGGGCTCAAAGGGCAGCAGGGCCAGCTGGAAGCGCAGGTTGCGGTCGTGGGCGTAGGCCACGTCGAAGGGGCTCTGCTCGGGGCGATCGGGCTCAGCGTCCTCGCCCGCGTTGGCCACGATGCCCAGGCCGAACTGGCCGCGCACCAGGCCCATCTTCAAAGCGACATACCGGCCCACGGCCAGGGCGTAGGCCTGGGTGAGCCGGGGCCCCTGGCCCGAGTCGCGGAACTGCAGGTGTGGATCGTGCTCGAGGCCGAGCGGCGCGTCGCCCCCGATCAGGTGCCCCGAGACCTCGGCGTCAGCCGCCACCTTGTACAGGTAGAACAGGCCGCTGGCCTGGCCGACCCAAGAGGGCCGCACCCGCAGCCGCAGCTGCATGGCGCCGTCGCCCCGCCCGCCGTCCGGCGCGGCGGGATCCACCACGTCGTACGGCGTGGCGCCGGCGTGGCTGGCCACCCAGCGCAGCTCGCCAGGCACCGCCAGCGTCGACGTCCCCAGCCCCCATTGGAGGCGGTCGGCGGGCACGATCACCGGATCCGCGCTGAGATTCTGCGCGCCAGCCAGGCTCGGCGCGACCAGGAGCGCGCCACAGACAAGGGCGCGCTGCAACCGGGTGGTCATTGAGGTCCCCTCCTCTCGAAGGGGAGCACCCTACCCGCTCGCGCCCTGCGGAAAAAGCCACAGTGACACGGGGGCTTGGGGGCCAGCGACCGCTGGGGCGGTCACCGTCGTGCGCTACTTCTTGCCCTTGAACTTCTGAAGCGACTTGCCCGCCGCCACCGTGAACTGGGCCGAGCCGAGGGTGTAGTCCCCCTTGGGGAGCCAGCCCTTGTACTTGCCCTTCTTCGAGACCGCCTTGATGGCAGCGTCCACCACCGCCCGCTGGTCGGGCGCGAAGGGCATCGACTTGGGCTTGAGGGTCAGGCCCTTGCCCTTGGTGATCTTCACGCTGCCGAAGGTGCTGAGCACGGACCGCAGCTCTGCGCTGCTCCCGTTGCCCGCCCGCTCCAGGCGCACGATGAGCTGGTCGACGTCGCCCGCCGTGCGGGCCGCCTGCGCGCCCAGCTGGTGGCTCTCGGGCTTGATGGTCAC
>JAUHVS010000770.1 GCA_030424955.1 bacterium
TTCGAGCAACAGGAGCAGGCGCAGCAGCGTGCTGCCCTTGTGGACCCCGCGGGGGAGCACGTCGAGGTAGGTGTTGGCGCTCATCAGGCAGTCGAAGCCCGCGGCCTCGACGCGGCCGGGCACGTCGTCGGGCAGCTCGCCGGGCACGTAGTGGTAGCTGACCCGGCGCTCAAAGGGCGTGTCCTGCAGGGTCAGGCCCGGGGTGCCAGCGAGCAGCGCGCGGGCGCGGTCGCTGCCGTGCTGCCACTGGCGCTCGACCCAGCCCTGCACGGCGTCGACGGGCTGCCAGGTGGCGCCGTCCACGACGGTCGTGCCGACGTCTCCGATGACGTACTCGGGCTGCGGGAGCTCGCCGCGGGCCACCAGATCCCGCACGAAGGGGAGGTCGCGGCCGGTCACGAAGAACAGCCGCAGGCGGTCGGGGTTGGCCTTGACGTAGCCGTACAGGCGGCGCCGCGCGGGGGGGCTGCCGGCCAGGAAGGTGCCATCCAGATCGGTGGCGAGCACGCGGATCGCCGGGCGCTTCATGTGCGGTCCTCAAGATCGTTGAACTTGGCCCCGCGCGGATGACGCGGTGCGTCGCACTCATATCATTTGGGTGCAAAACGTTTCAATGCGTAATATATATAAGCCCACCTGTGCCGCTGCTTGGAGGGCCGCTTGAGCCTCGACGACGTCCGCCGCCTCGATGATCACTCCGCCCGCCTCGCCGCCTGGTGCGACGAGCGGCTGGCCCGCCGGGATGATCCCGTCGACGCCGCCCGCGACATCGCCCGACGCCTGGGCGCCACGGTCTGCCATGCCGAGGGCGCCACCTGGGTCGAGGTCGGGCTGTGGACCCCCGATCTCGATGAGCTGGGCGTCGCGCCGGGCGACGTGTTCCTGGAGCTGCTGCTGCCACGCACGCCCCTCGATCTGCGCGTCAGCTACCAGGCGGTGGCGTTCGATCGGGTCTGGATCCCGATGACGCGGATCGGCGAGTTCGTGTGGGTGGCGCTGGCAGGGGTGCCCATCGGCGATCGGGCCCAGATCGGGTGCCTGTACTGGCTGCGCTTCCGCGACCGGCACGGGGCCTGGCACACGGTGGCCGATCACCTGGCGCGGTCGGTGCCCTTTGGCGCCTTCGGCCCGGCCGAGGTGTACGACGTCGAGGCCCTGCACGCGCGCCGGCAGGATCACGCCTGGTTTGAGCGCCACGCCGAGCGCCCACGGATCCCGCCCCCGGTCAACCTGATGGAGGTGCACGTGGGCACGGCCTCGGCCGGCGGCACCGTGGCCAGCCTCGCCCGCCGGCTCAAGCGCCTGGCCCACCGGGTGGCCGAGGGGCAGCCGCTGAGCCCCGCCGACGAGGTCTGGGTGGGCTACGACGCCCTGCAGTTCATGCCGCTCCACCCCACCGTCGCCTTCGAGGGGCAGCCCCCCTTCTTCACGCTGGAGGAGCCGTCCGAGGGGACGCTGCCGCCCGTGGTGACGGGCACGCTGCGGCGCCCCACCACGACCAACTGGGGCTACGACATCGTCATCAGCGGCTGCGGGGCCATCAACCCCGCCCAGCTCGAGACCCGCCGGCCCGATGAGCTGGTGGATCTGCTGGAGGTGCTGCACACCTTCCCCGGCGGCGGGATCATGGCGGTCATCGACGTGGTGTTCGGCCACGTCGACAACCAGGCCATCGGGCAGCTCAACCCGTATTTCTTCGCCGGGCCCAACATGTACGGCCAGGACCTCGACTACCGGCACCCGGTCACCCGCGCCGTGCTGCTCGAGATGTACCGCCGGCTGGTGGACTTCGGCTTTGACGGGGTGCGCGTCGACGGCGCCCAGGACTTCAAGGTCTGGGATCCCGAGGCCCGGGCGCTCTTGCACGACGATGGGTTCTTGCGGGCCATGAGCGAGATGCCGCAGGCGGTGGCCGGGTACGCCTACCGGCCGTGGATGGTCTTTGAGGACGGGCGGCCGTGGCCCCGCGAGGACTGGGAGCTCGCGAGCACCTACCGGGCCGTGATCGAGGACCAGACCCACGATCCCGACGTGTTCCAGTGGGGCCCGCTGACCTTCGCCCACAACACCCCGTTCTTGTTCACGTTCTGGATCGCCAAGTGGTGGCGCGTGCTCGAGATCGTGCACCACGGGGATCACTGGATCACCGGCTGCGCGAACCACGACACCGTGCGGCGAGGGACCCAGCTGAGCACCCGGCTCAACATCAACACCCGGCTGGGCGAGACCTTCTGCGAGATCATCGATCGCGCCTACGACCACCCGGCGGCGAACCTGCTGACCCACGCGATGCTGCCCGGCGTCCCGATGGACTTCTTGAACGCGAGCATGCGCGCGTCGTGGGGGTTCATGCGCAACACCGACGATCGCTACGGGGTGAAGGTGGCCGCCGAGGAGAGCAGCTTCCTGGTGTGGCAGGTGGACGACGCGGCCTACGCCCGGGTGGGCTGGTTCGAGCGGCTCAAGGCCTTCGGCTTCGAGCGGCTCGACGATCTGCGCGCCTTCATGAAGGTGCTCGAGGCCGGGGTCGAGGCCACGGACTACGACCTGCCCGCCATCGCCGACATCATGCGGGTCAGCAGCCTGCGGCTGCGCGGGCCCGCCGTGGTGGACGTGGCGACCCTCAAGCAGGTGGCGCGGGCCTTCATGGAGGACGTGCATGACTACTGCAACGTGGCCCACTACGAGAGCGCGCTGGATCCGGCCCAGACCGGGTTCAACTACGCGCTGCGCCGGTTCCGGCGGGCGCGCCCGTGGCTGCGCCAGGCCTTCGGGCCCAAGGACGTGTTCGATCGGCGCTGGCCCGCGGACGGCACCGTGCTCTTCCACGGGCGGCGGCAGGGGCCCGACGGCGAAGAGGTGTTCTTCGTGGCGAACATGGAGGGCGCCCCGGTGACGGTCTGCCCGGCGGAGCTGCCCGAGCTGGTGGGCGACACGGCGGGCTGGGTGCTGATGCTGGCCACGCCGTACCTGGCGGCCTGCGGGGTGCACGACCGGGTTGAGCTCAAGGACAGCCAGGGGCTGGTCTTCACCCGGCGGCCGGGGGCAGC
>JAUHVS010000015.1 GCA_030424955.1 bacterium
TGGGCGGGCCACGACGTCGGGGTCCACGACCAGAAGGCGGTCTCGGTGGGCAAGGCGCTCATCGTGGTGCTGGTGATGCCGACCTCGCCGTGGATCTGGCCGCCGATGTCGACCTTGTAGAACAGCACCCGGCCGCTGCCGCCCGGCGAGATCTCGCGGTCGCGGGTGTTGTCGACGCGCACCGACGCGGTGATCGTGGCCCAGCCCTGATCAGCGGCCTTGAGCTTTGCCGGGATGATGTCTCGGCTGCCCTCGCCCGTGATCGCCAGGTCGACCACGCGGGCGATGGGGTGGTTGCTGGCCAGGCGCACCGAGGACTGCTCGAGCAGGTCAAAGTCGGCCGGTCCGCGGGTGACCAGCAGCATGTAGGTGAGCTGGTCGTCGCCCTCGTCGCTGTCGGCGTCCACGCGGTAGGGGTATCCCTCGGGCAGGTTCAGGGTGAGCCCCTGGCCGTAGTAGTCCTTGCCCAGGCGCAGGGTCTGGCCCGCGGCGAGCCGGTAGCCCCCCGGTCGCCAGTCCGGCATGCTGGGGTTGGGCAGCGCGATCCTCACGGCGCCGTCGAGCCCAAACTGCAGCAGCGAGACGTGCACCGGCCTGGACGCGCCGTTCTCGATGACCAGCTCGATGGGGTCCCCCTCGGCGAGACGGGGCAGGCCCGGGCGAGCCGAGCCCGCGTGCTCGACGGTCAGCCGCACCTTGGCGCGTAGCTCGGGGTCGGCGCCGGGGAGATCGAGGGCCAGCAGGGCGCGGAACCGGGCGGCGCCTTCCAGATCGGCCACGAGGTCCCCGGCGTCGTTCGGGTTGAGCGCCCGCACGCGGACGGCCAGGCGACCATCGCGGGTCACGGCGACCCAGGCGCCGTCCTTCAGGGCGCCCAGGGCGGGGTACGGGTGCTCGCGCTGGTCGGGCGCGATGCCGCGCACGAGGATGTCGGCCTGGGTGGCGTCGGCGACGGCGAGCAACGGCGAGGCGGTCAGCGCAGCGATCAGCGCTGCCCGCCCGGGCAGCTCCTGGGGCCCGGCCAGCGCGACGGTGAGCACCGGGCTGGGCAGCAGGCGCGCCGACACGATGGCCCGCCAGCCCAGGCCGGCGCCGGCCGCGGCCGGGGCCATGACCGTGGTGCGCAGCGCGTCCATGCCGATGACCTCGCAGGGCACGTCGTCGCCGCCCGATCCCATGGGCGGCTGCAGCACGAACTGCGTCTCGGGGGTGAGCCCGTGCAGCCGCCCCCCCGCCAGGACCAGCCGGGGGCCATCCACCGAGATCACCGACAGCGCCTGCGTCGCGCGCAGCGTGCTGGTGCCGAAGACGGCGCCCTGGGCGCGGCCCTCGAGCACGGGGTGCTGGCGGGGGAAGCGCGCGTGCAGCGGCGCGGCGATGGCCTCGAAGACGTCCCGCCAGCTCGTCTCGCCCTCGGCACGGGCCAGGGCCGACAGCAGGTGCCAGGTCAGCGCGCCGTGGGGGGTGGGGGTCACGCCCCCGCGGTCCACTAGCCGGCGTCGGCTTTCCTGCCGTTGCAGATCCCGCAGGCGGCGATGAGCACGGCGTCGCGGCCCTCGGCCGCGGCCCGCGGGGCCGCGGAGCGGGTGGCCGGCGGGGGCGTGGGCGGCGCGACGCTGCGGATCTCCTCGACGCTGCGGTAGGCGTCGCCAAAGGGGTCACGGGTGGCCGAGCCGGCGTGGCAGCAGTCGAAGAGCAGGGTGACGTGGGGCGTGAGGGTGTTGAGCTGCTCGACCCGGGCGTTGAGCTCGTAGTCCATGATGTCGCGGTTGGGCGCCGCGCCCCGGCCGCTGTCGTAGGGCACGATGGACTCGGCGTAGTCGCCGTCGGTGAGGTACACCCGCGAGCCGTGGCCCGCGTAGAAGATCACCACCACGTCCCCCTGGCCGACCCGAGCCTGCAGGGCGTCGAAGGCCGCCAGGATGCCCGTGCGGGTGGCCTGGGCCTCCAGCAGCACCTGGGTGTGTGCCGGCGAGAAGCCAAAGCGGTCCCACAGCAGGGCGGCCGTGGCCTGGGCGTCATTCACGCACCCGGTCAGGTCTTTGCCGGCCAGGCCGGGGTAGGCGTTGATGCCGATCAGCAGGGCGTGGCGGATCGGCGCGGACGCCTCGGCGAGCGCTTGAGTGGGCATCAGCGGCTCCAGGTGCGATGGTGTGTGGGGGCGCCGCGCACAGTGGGTGCGGGGCGCGCTGGTCCGTTGTAGCGGTGCGCGCACGGGATCGCCAGCCGGGCGCGCGGAGCCGGGGACGAAGGCCAGGGGGGTGTGGGTGGGACCACAGCGCTATCGCCGCCTGATGGACGCCTTCGACGCGCTCGCGAGCGCGCCGCCGGCCGTGCAGCGCGCCGAGGTTGAGGCCTGGGCGGGGCGCGATCCCGAGGTGGCCGAGGCGCTCGCGAAGATGCTGTCGGTGGACGCCAGCGGCTCCCCCCTCGACACACCGGCCGGTGACATCGCGGGCGCCGTGGCCGCCACGGGATCGCTGGACGCGGTGGACCTCGGCGCTGGGGGCATCGGCGACGACGTCACCGCCATCTCGGGCGTGGAGGGCCAGGCCCCGGGCCCAGCGCCAGCCCTGCCGGACCGTTATGTGGACCTGGGGCTGCTGGGCCGCGGGGGCATGGGGGAGGTGCGCCGGGTGCGCGACCACACCCTCAACCGCACGGTGGCGCTCAAGACCATCCACCCGGGGCTGGCCGACGTCGAGGCGCGCTTCATGGACGAGGCCCAGCTCGTCGCGCAGCTCCAGCACCCGGGCATCGTGCCCATCCACGACATCGGGCGCCTGGCCGACGGCCGGGCCTACTTCACCATGCGCGAGATCAAGGGCGAGACCTGGACCCACGCCCTCAACACGCCGGCGGTGGATCGCGAGGCCCTGCGCCAGCAGATCTTCGTGCTGCGCCAGGTGGCCCAGGCCGTGGCCTATGCCCATGAGCAGGGTGTGGTGCACCGGGATCTCAAGCCCGGCAATATCATGCTCGGCGCCTTCGGCGAGGTGGTGGTGCTGGACTGGGGCCTGGCCCGGCCCCTGGCCCACAGCGGGCTGCGGCTGGCCGCCCGCGAGAGCGGCGCGGTACCCGCCACGGCGGTGGGCGTGATCATGGGCACGCCGCGCTACATGGCCCCGGAGCAGGCGATGGGGCTGACCGGCCTCATCGGCCCCGCCACCGACGTGTATGCGCTCGGCGCGATGCTCTACACCATCCTGGCCGGCGAGCCCCCCTACGCCCGGGACGCGCGGGCGGCGCTGCTGATGGTGGGCCCGCCCCGGCCCCTGCCGCGCCACCGGCTGCCCGAGGATCTGGTGACCCTGTGCGAGCGGGCCATGCAGCACGAGCCCGGGGATCGCCCGGCCCACGCCGGGATCGTGGCGGACGCGCTGTCCCACTGGCTCAGCGGCGCCGCGGATCGGGCGCGGGCGCTGACGGTGCTGGCGGACGCCGCCGCGCGGGTCCCTGCGCTGCAAGCCCAGCGGGCCGCGGTGGCGGCGCAGCGGCGGGCCGCCGCCGAGGCGCTGGCGGGGGTCCCCCCGCACGGATCGGTGGCCGACAAGCGCGCCGCCTGGGCGCTGGAGGACGCCGCCGTTGCGGCCGAGCAGGCCCTGCGCCTCGCCGAGGCGGATCGCCTGCAGCGGCTGCACGCGGCCCTCAGCCTGTCGCCGGATCTGCCCGAGGCCCAGGCCGAGCTGGCGGCCTATCACCGCGCCGAGGCCGAGGCCGCCGAGGCGCGCCACGACGAGGGCGCCGCGGCGGTGCACCGCGCGGCGCTGGCCCGCTACGACGACGGCCGGCACAGCGGCTGGCTGCGGGGCGACGCGCTGCTGACGGTGGCCAGCGATCCGCCGGGGGCCCAGATCCAGGTGGTCCGTTGGGAGGCTGTGGATCGCCGGCTGGTGCAGGGGCAGAGCGAGGCTTGGGGCCCCAGCCCGGCGCGGGGGCTGCTGCCCGCCGGGCGCTACCAGGTGCGGGTGACCGGGCCCGACGGGCGCGCGGCGTCGCGGCCGGTGGCGTTGGCCCGCGCGGACGACCAGCACGTCACGGTGCCGCTGGTGACCGCCGCCGCCGAACACTGCGTGGTGCTGGGCGGGCCCTGCGTTGTCGGGGGCGATCCCGACGCGCCCGACGCCTTCCCCCGCACGGTGGTCGAGGTGCCGGGCTTCGTCATGCAGCGCGACCCGGTGACCAATCGGCAATATATTGAATTTCTTGATGATCTGGTCTCTGCGGGCCGCACCGACGAGGCCCTGCTGCGGGCGCCGAAGGGCGAGGCCGGCAGCGCCGCGGGCGCCGTGTACCGCTTCGACGGGCAGCGCTTCACCGTGGGCCCCGACACCGAGGGGGTGGCGTGGGATCTCGACGCGCCGGTGGTGCAGATCACCTGGCATGACGCGGGGGCGTGGTGCGCCTGGTTCGCCGCGAGGACCGGCAAGCCCTGGCGGCTGCCCCACGAGATCGAGTGGGAGAAGGCGGCCCGCGGCGTGGACGGGCGGCTGTTCCCCTGGGGGGACGTGCTCGATCCCAACTGGGCGGCCATGCTGCTGAGCCAGGCCGGGGCGCCCCACCGGCGGCCGGTGCAGGCGTTCCCCACCGACGAGAGCCCCTACGGCGTGCGCGGGCTGGGCGGCAACGTGCGCGACTGGTGCCTCAACCCGTGGTTCGCGGGCGCGCCGCCGGCGCGGCTGCAGGTGCAGGCGCCGGCCGGTGACGATCCGGCGCTGCGGGCCACCCGCGGGGGCTCGTTCTTTAGCCAGGCGCACTTCTGCCGCGCCGCGACCCGCTTCGCGGGGCCGCCGGACCAGCGCTTTGGGAGCGTCGGCTTTCGCGCCTGCTACAGCCTGCCGTAGAGTCCTGGGTCATGGACGCACTCGGTGAACAGACCTACCAGCAGCTCCGCCGCATGGCGGCCGCCAACTTCCGGGGGGGCGGCGACATCACGCTGCAGCCCACCGCCCTCGTGCACGAGGCCTGGATGAAGATCCTCAAGGGCCAGCCCGAGGTGCTGGCCGACCGCGCGCACTTCCTGTCGCTCGCGGCGCGGGCCATGCGCCAGATCCTCATCGACCAGGCCCGGGCCCGGCGGGCCCTCAAGCGGGGGGGCGGCCAGGTGCACGTCACGCTGTCGGGCGTGGGCGGCGAGGCGGAGTCGGCGAGCGACGTCATCGCGGTCGACACGGCGCTCAAGGCGCTGGCCGAGCTCGACCCGCGGCGGGCGCAGGTGGTGGAGCTGCGCTTCTTCGGCGGGCTGAGCACCGCCGAGATCGCCGAGGTGGTCGGGGCGTCGGTGGCCACCGTCGAGCGCGACTGGCGGGCGGCGCGCGCCTGGCTCGCGGCTCAGCTCGCGTGAGGCCCTGGGCCCCCCTGCTGGCGGTGGGCCTGCTGGCCGCCTGCGCCGAGATCGAGGACGTGCCCGAGCAGGGCGCGCTGCCGAGCTCGATGGACGCGCTCGTGGGCGGCTCCGGGCCCGACCAGTTCTGGCAGCCCGCCACCGACCTGGGCGTGCCCCGTGACCGGGCGCTGCCCCCGCCCGACCTGGCCCCCCAGGACGCCGCGCCGGGCTGGACCCCCGACGCTGGCTGCCGCCCCAACACCCGCCTCGCTCAGTGCGTGATCTGCAACGCCAACGGGGTGCCCGAGCGCCCGGTGGACGACGGCACGTGCCCTGACTTCGAGTGCGGGGACGCCCTCGCCTACGCCCGGCGCATGGACGGGGACGTCGAGATCTGCGTGCGCATCGAGCGCGAACCGCAGGCCAACCACTGCGCGGCCCTCGGCGTGTGTCACAGCGACGCGGCGAGCTTCTGCGGTGAGCCCGTCGAGACCGAGGTGGCCCGGGCAGACGGCCCCTGCGCGGCCTTCACCGGCTGCGAGGGGCTCGCGGCGCCCCAGCCGCAGGGGGCGGCGGGCCAGCCCTGCAACGGCGTGGGCACCTGCCAGCCCGATGGCACCTGCAGCGCGCCCGCGGGCTGCGAGCGCTTCGCCGACGCGCACACCCTGTGCGGGGCGGGCACCGAGAACGGCCAGGGCTACTGTGATGTGTTCATCCAGGTGGGCCGCACGAGCTGCGCCGACTACTGCCCCCGCTGGGGCGGCGTGTGCCTGCAGGCCTGGGGCGAGCGCAACGACACCTGCGAGACGAACGGCGGCCGGGGCTGCGGAGACAACGCCGACGACCAGATCTGCCGCTGCAGCCTGCCCTGACGCCGCGGCCTGCCCAGACCCCGCGCTGAGCCAGGTGCACCGGGCGCGGGCCCGTGCTAAAGCGGGCGTCGGGGAGTTCAACGACCACCAAGGGGAGGACCCATGCGCATCGCCCTCGCCAGCGCGCTGATCGCGCTGCCTGCCATCGCGGCCGCTCAGGCGCCCGCCGCCGCGCCGCTCAAGGCCATGGACGCCGGGAAGCAGGCCGTGCAGGCGGCCCCGGCGGCCGCCACCGACGCGGCCAAGGGCGCCGCCAAGGACGCCACCCAGGACGCCACGGGCGCCGCCAAGGACGCCGGCCAGGCCGCCATCGGCGACGCCGAGCCCTGGATCACCGCCAAGGACGGCGCCGTGGTCAGCCGCGAGTGGGAGCTTGGCTTCTCGGTCTATGGCATGGGCAACGGCAGCTTCATGTTCGAGCCCGACACCGCCGACAAGGAGGGGCTGCTCTACCCCGGCTTCGGCGGCGCGAGCGGCGGCGCGGGCTTCAACCTCATGGGATCCTGGCGGGGCATCATCGGCCTCGAGGTCGGCCTGATGTTCTCGTCGGAGCGGGCCACGGGCTCCATCGCCGACATGGACTTCACCGTGGGCCAGCAGGCCCTCCACGTGCCGGTGCTGCTGCACTTCGCGATCCCGCTGGAGAAGGGCGTGCGGCCCTTCGTGTTTGGCGGCCCCAACTTCGTGTTCCCCGGCGACGCCGAGGTCACCGAGGTGGACCCCGGCCTCGCCCGGGTGACCAGCACCAGCGGCGCCCCGCTGACCCTGAACGCCCAGGCCGACAACTACATGACCTGGGCCGTCGGCGTGGGCTTCGAGTTCTTGATGCCCATCGAGAACCAGGACTTCCGCATCCCGCTGACCCTGCGCGCGAACCTGAACCCCAACAGCGAAGACAAGGCCCGCGACAAGCTGGTCGCCCCGGTCAACGGCATCGACTACACGTTCAAGACCGAGTGGGACGTGCAGGCGATGGCCACCCTCGGCTTCGCCTGGTACTTCCTCTAACCCACCCGCGCTGCCCCCGCCGCCCGCTCAGGGCTCGGGCGGGCAGCGCTGGGCCACGTCGGCCCGGTAGGCCGCGATGGCCGCCCTCGTAGCGGCGTCGGGCGCCGGCCGCGCCTGCCCCGTCAAGTGACCCTCGATCCGCGCCGCCCAGTCGCAGTGGGGCCGGCTGTCGGCCAGGGCCTTCACGATCGCCTCGCCGTGGGCCGGCAGCGCCCGGTACAGGCTGTCGAGCCGCAGGCTGGTGATCTGCCAGGGACACCGGGTGGTCAGCCCGGCCAGCACCGCCGCCAGCGCTGCGCGATCCGCGGGGGTCCAGCCCGGCAACGCCAGGAACGCGTCGGCCCGGAACAGCGCGGTGCCCGCGCCCGTGCAGGACAGCGGCGCGGTCACGATGGGCTTCAGGAACCGCCAGGGCGATCCGTGGGCCTTGATGTGCTGCTCCGCCGCCACCAGCAGGTAGCCGATGCTCGGCGCGTTCGCGCGGTCGTAGGCGAGGCCGGCCTCGCGGGTGGCGATGTCGAAGGCGCGGTTGGCGCCGCCGTGGGTGCGCTGCAAGGCCGCCTCGCCCGCCACGCGGGGCGCCTCGGCGGCGGTGGTGGCCGCGGTCAGAGCGGCGTCCAGGCCGGGGCCACAGTCCACCTCGAACAGCCGGCTCATCGCGGCGGGCCCATCGCTCGACGCCTTCTGATCGGCGGCGCTGCGGGCGATCTCGGCGCCCAGGATCGGCAGCACCTCGGCGCACCACACCGCCTGGCTGGCGGCGAGCTCATCGGGGTGTGGCGCCAGGGGCAGCGGCACGGGCACGCCGGCGGCGTGGGCCTGCGCGTACACCCGGTAGCGCAGGGGGGCCGGGAGGCCGCCCACGAGCTGGCGCCGGGTGGCCAGGGCCGGCGGCTGGGGCCCATCGCCGGGGGCGTCGGTCAGCGTGGCGACGATGCGCTCGATGGCGGGCGCGTGCTCGCCGGCGCAGCGGGCGTGGCCGTACACCAGCGCCCGCAGGGGCTCTGGCGCGGTGGCTGGATCGGGCACGTGGGCCGTCAGGGCCGCCGCGCCCTCGGCGCCGGCCGCGCACAGCTCGCTGTCGACGGTGACGCACAGCCGCGGGTCCCGGCTGCAGTCGTCTAGCAGGCGCTGCACGCCCTGCACGGGCCAGAAGAGGTAGGCGACAACGCCACCGATCACGAGCACGGTGGCGAGGAGGGGGAGGCGGCGCATGGGGGCTCCGAGGGCAGGGGACCGGGGGCACGGGCCACCGGACGTTGCACCCTGCGGGAGCGCGGCCTTTCGGGCAAGCCGGCAGATCCCTCCGCCAGGCCAGGGCTACACCGCGTCGAAGAACCGCCCGCCGGCCTCGGCCTGGGCCAGCAGGCCCGCGGGGGGCGCGAAGCGGGCGTGACCGGCGGCCACCAGCGCCTCGGCGCGGGCCACCGCCTGCGCGGCGCCGAGCCGGTCGAGCCACGCGAAGGGCCCGCCGGTGTTGGGGGCGAAGCCCACGCCCATGATCGCGGCGATCTCGCCGTCCCGGGGCTGGCGCAGCACGCCGGCGTCCAGGGCGCGCACCGCCTCCAGGGCCTGCGCGAGCAGCAGCCGCTCGGCGATGGCCTCGACCAGGGCCTCGGGCTCGCCGTCGGGCGCGGTGCCCCCGGCCAGCGCCGCCAGCCCCGCCCACAGCCGCCTGGGCTTGGCGCTGTAGTCGTAGAACCCCGCGCCCGCGGCCTTGCCGTGGCGCCCCTCGGCCACCATGGCCTTGAGCAGCCGCAGCCCGGGGCTGTCGAGGGCCTCGCCCGTGTAGGCCTCGCGGGCCTCAAGGGCCTTCTTGCCCAGGGTCAGCGTGACCTCGTCGAACACCTTCAGCGGGGGCACCACCATGCCCGCCTGGCGGGCCGCCCACTCCACCAGCACGGGGGGGTGGCCCTCGGCTACGAGCTCGGCAGCCTCCAGGATGTAGGCGCTGAACACGCGGGTGGTGAAGAAGCCGTAGCCGTCGCCCACGACCACCGCCGTCTTCTTGGTGCGCCGCGCGAAGGCCAGGCAGCGGGCCAGCGTGGCCTCGCTGGTGGCCGGCGCCGCGATGACCTCCACCAGCGGCATCTTCTCGACGGGCGAGAAGTAGTGCAGGCCGATGACCTGCTGCGGCCGCGCGGCGGCCTCGGCGATGGCGGCGATGGGCAGCGCCGACGTGTTGCTCGCGAAGATGGCGTCGTCGGCCAGCAGCGGCTCCACCTCGCGCAGCACCCGGCGCTTCAGGGCCAGATCCTCGAACACCGCCTCGATGACCAGATCGCTGCCGGCGACCGCCGCCACGTCGGTGGTGAAGGTGATGCGGTCGTGGATCGCCTGCTTCTCGTCGGCGCTCAGGTGCCGCCGCTGGGCGAGCTGACCCTGCACGTGGGCCTTGGCGCCCTCCAGGGCGGCGTCCGTGAGGTCCCGCAGCACCACGGCGTAGCCGCGCAGCGCGCAGATGACCGCCAGCCCGGCGCCCATCATGCCGGCGCCGAGCACAGCCACCTGGGCGATGCCGGCGTCCGCCACGCGGGGCAGGCCGGCCTGCCGCTCCACCGCCTGCTTGTGGAAGAAGAACGTGCGGATCATGTCCTTCGCCTGGTCGGAGCACACGCGGCCGACGAAGGCGCGGGCCTCCACCTGGATCGCGGCGTCGAAGCCCAGCAGCGCGCCCTCGTACACCGCCTGCAGGGCGGCCTCGGGGGCGCGGTACGCGCCGGCGGTCTGCTTCACCAGCATGGCCGCGCCGCCCGCGAAGAGCTGCCGCGCCTGCGGCGTGTCGGGCTGCACACCGCCGGGCCACACGAAGCCCTTCTGGTCCCACGGCTGGCGGGCGCGGGGGTGCGCAGCGATCCAGGCCGCCGCCTGCGCGTGCACCGCCTCGGGGCTGTCGGCCAGGGCGTCCACCAGCCCGCGCTTGAGGGCCTGCGGGGCCCGCAGCATCTGGCCCTGGGCGATGACCTCCAGGGCGGGCTGCAGGCCGATCAGCCGGGGCAGCCGCTGGGTGCCGCCGCCGCCCGGGATCACCCCCAGGCTGACCTCGGGCAGGCCCACCTGCAGGGCGGGCGAGGCCAGGGCCACGCGGTGGTGGCAGGCGAGGGCCAGCTCGTAGCCGCCGCCCAGGGCCGAGCCCGTCAGCGCCGCCACCACCGGCACGCCGGCCGTCTCCAGGCGGCGCAGCGTGGTGTGCAGGCCGTCGAGCATGGCGTACAGGCCCTCGGGGTCGCGGGTGCCGTACACGGTGTTCAGATCGGCGCCCACGCAGAAGTCGCGGTGGCCGCTCGCCAGGATCAGCCCGGCCAGGCCGGCGTGGCCCAGGGCGGCCTCGACCGCGGCCGTGAAGCCCACGCCGAAGTCGGCGTTGATGGCGTTGGCGCGGCCCGCCATCTGCATCCACAGGGTGGCCACGGTGCCGCTGGCGTCGAGGCTGACCCGGAAGCCGTGCGCGTCGTGGATCGTGTTGGATTCATTCGACATTGTGTGCTCCTCAGACCCGCTCGATGACAGTGGCGATGCCCATGCCGCCGCCGATGCACAGGGTGATCAGGCCCGTGGTGAGATCCCGGCGCTCCAGCTCATCCAGGGCCGTGCCCAGCAGCATGGCGCCCGTGGCGCCCAGGGGGTGGCCCAGGGCGATGGCGCCGCCGTTGACGTTGACCTGATCCAGCGACAGCCCCAGGCCGCGCTGGGTGTACAGGGCGACCGCGGCGAAGGCCTCGTTGACCTCCACCAGATCGAGATCAGCGACGGTCATGCCGGCGCGGGCCAGGGCCCGCTGGCTGGCCGGCACGGTGGCCGAGAGCATGATCACCGGATCGTCGCCCACGCTCGCGAAGGCCCGGACGCGGGCCCGGGGCTTGAGGCCCAGCCGCTCACCCGCCGCGGCGTTGCCCACCAGCACGGCGGCCGCGCCGTCCACGATGCCGCTGGCGTTGCCCGCGTGGTGCACGTGGTCGATGTGCTCCACCTGCGGGTAGCGCCGGCGGGTCAGGGCGTCGAGGCCGAACTGCGTGCCCATGGCGGCGAAGCTGGGCTTGAGCTGCCCCAGCGACTCGGCGGTGGTGCCGGGGCGCAGGTGCTCGTCGCGGGCCAGCAGCAGGCGGCCGTTGGCGTCCACCACGGGGATCAGGCTGCGGTCGAAGCGCCCCTCGGCCTGGGCCTCGGCGGCGCGGCGCTGGCTCTCGGCGGCGAAGGCGTCCACCTCGGCGCGGCTGATGCCGTGCAGGGTGGCGAGCAGATCGGCGCTGATGCCTTGGGGCACGGTGCCGTACTCGAAGGCCATGCTGGGGTCCCAGATGGCGCCGCCGTCCGCGCCCATGGTCACGCGGGACATGCTCTCGACGCCGCCGGCGACCACCAGATCGGCGTAGCCGCTGGCGACCTTGGCCGCGGCGCCGTTGATGGCCTCGAGCCCGCTGCCGCAGAAGCGGTTGAGGGTGAGGGCGGGCACGCCCTCGTCGTAGCCGGCCACCAGCACGCCGGTGCGCGCGATGCAGCCGCCCTGCTCGCCCACCTGGGTGACGCAGCCGATGCTCACGTCGTCGATGGCGCGGGTGTCGAGGGCGGTGCGGTCGCGCAGGCCGCGCAGGGCGGTGGCGAGCAGGTCGACGGGGCGCACGGTGTGCAGGCTGCCCGAGGCCTTGCCGCGGCCGCGGGGGGTGCGAACGGCGTCGTAGATGTAGGCGTCTGCCACGGAACCTCCGGGGGACGGGTGGTGTTCACTTAGCTAGCTAAGTATGTTGTGGTTAGTGGCCGAGCGGGCAGCTGTCAAGGCGCCCGCCGGCTCAACCCCCGTGGAGGCACGCGATGCGGCACTTCCCCCCCGAGCCCGCGCCCGCCCTGGCCGTGCGCCGGGCGCAGACCGCGCTGTTCCTGGAGCTCAGCCGCATCCAGGCGGTGGCGCAGCGCCGCACCGCCGAGCTGACCGCGGCGCAGGGCATCGAGGGCATCACCCCCGCCCAGGCCAACGTGCTGATGGTGGTGTTCCAGGCCCGCGCGCCCATCACGGCCCGGGCGCTGGCCCGCACGCTGGGCTTCGCCGAGCCCACGGTGAGCCGGCTGGTGAAGGCGCTGGAGGCCGCGGGCTGGGTGGCCCGCACGCCCGATCCCAGCGACGGGCGCGCGCGGCTCATCGCCGCCACGGCGCAGGCGCGGGCGGCGCTGCCGCAGTTCATCGCGGTGTCGAACGCGCTGCTGGATGAGGCCTTCGCCGGGCTGGACGCCGCGGCGGTGGAGGGGCTGTTCGCGGGGGTGCGGCGGCTGGTGGCCAACCTCGACGGCTGACGCTCGCCCTCGACGGGGCTGAGCCCGACCGGGCCTAGCGATCCTCGTCGGTGAGGTACTTCTTCACGTGGCGGCGGAAGTTCGAGCGGTCCAGGCCGGCCCACTCGGCGGCGCGGGTCATGTTGCCCTCGGCGCGCTCCAGCAGCCCGCGCAGGTAGGTCGCCCGGATCACGTGCTCCGCCTGGCTGATGGCGTCCTTCCAGGGGCGGTCCAGGTCCACCAGCTCACCGAGCCGCAGGGACACGTCGTCGGTGGCGTCGCGCAGGCGGCCGGGCAGGGCCTCCAGCGTGATGCTCTCGCCGTCCGCCATCAGCGCGGCCTGCGCGATGGCGCGCTCCAGGGCCCGCAGGTTGCCGTCGCGCCACTCGCTGGCCACCAGGAAGTCCATCAGCGCGGGGTCGAAGGGCCGGTGGGGCAGGTTGGCGTCGACGCTCGCCCGGCGCAGGAACCCGTGGGCCAGGTGGGGGATGTCGGCGCGGCGGTCCTTGAGGGGGGGCAGCTCCACCTCGACGCTGTTGATGAGCCAGTACAGCTCCTCGCGGAACTCCCCGCTGTCGATCAGGTAGGTCGGCGACGTGCGGGCGGTGCTGATGAGCCGGGCGGTGATGCGATCGGGCTCCTGCTCGAACACGTCCTGGAGCGCGGCCTGAGCGGCGGGCCGCAGGGTGTCGACCAGCTCCAGGCACAGGGTGCCGCCCGGGGCCGCGCCGGCCACGGCGGAGCGCAGCAGCTCGGGCGTCAGCTCGCCGGCGTTGACCACCGCGAAGGGGCCGTCGGCGCGGGGGCTGAGGTCGTGGGCGGCGCGGGCCAGCGTCGACTTGCCTACGCCCACCGGGCCCACCAGCAGCAGCGGGCGATCGGTGACGGCGGCGCGCTGGATCTGATCCAGCAGGCGGCGCATGCGGGCGTCGCGGCTGTGGAACAGGCTCGCCGGGCCGCTCGCCTGGGCGTGCAGCACCTCGTTCTCGTCGTTGAGGCGCTTGCGGTCGATGGCCCGGTGCACCCGCGCGACCACGTCGCCGATGTCGACAAAGGGCTTGGTGATGTAGTCGTAGGCGCCGGCCTTGGTGGCCCGCACGGCGTCATCGAAGCGGCCGTGGCCGCTCATGATGATCACCTCGATGGCGGGGTGGCTGCGCTTGATGTGGGTCAGCAGGTCGAGCCCGCTCGACGCGCCCAGGCGCACGTCGGCCAGCACCACGTCGACGGCGTGCTCGGCGAGCAGGCGCCGGGCGCGGTCGGCGTCCAGCGCCCCGAACACCGCGGGCGAGCCGGCGCCCACCTCCAGCATCACCCGCCAAGCCTTGATGATGCGCTCGTCGTCGTCGACCACCAGCACGCTGGCCGGGCGGGCCTGCGCGGTGACGCGGCGGACCGCCGCGGGGTGCGTCTCGATGCTCCGGCTCACTGATCCTCCTCGCGGGCCCTTGCATTCGGCGGCTCAAGGGCCAGAATTCGCCCATGGCGAACCCGGCTCCCCAGCTCAGCGTGACCCCCAACCCGAGGATCAGCGCGCGCATCATACACGCAGACGACGATTTCATCGTGGTTTCCAAACCAGCGGGCCTCGTGACCCAGCCCGGCCAGGGCCACCAGCACGACGCCCTGCTCAACGGGCTGTTTGCGACCCACGGCAAGCGCCTGCAGAACCTGGGGCGCGCCCGGGACTTCGGGCTGCTGCACCGCCTCGACCGGCCCACCAGCGGGCTGGTGCTGGTGGGGCTCACCGCGCAGGGCTACGACGGCCTGCGCGCGCAGTTCGAGGCCCGGCAGATCGAGAAGACCTACGTCACGCTGGTGCATGGGGCGCTCCGGCCCCCCGCCGGGCGGGTGGATCGGCCCATCGCCACCGTGCGCCGGGGCGGGCTCAAGCAGGCCCACCTCGGCGCCGGGCGGGGCGCGAAGACGGCGGTGACCGAGTACCGCACGCTGCAGACCGCCGGCGGCGCGAGCCTGGTGGAGTGCCAGCCCAAGACCGGCCGCCTGCACCAGATCCGCGCCCACCTCGCGTGGAAGGGCGGGGCGGTGGTGGGCGACCGCGACTATGGCCCCCGCGCGGCCCTCGACGCCGACTTCCGGCGGGCGACCGACAAGTACACGATCTTCCTGCACGCCGGCCGGCTGCGGTTCCAGCACCCGGTGAGCGGCGCGACCCTGACGGTGCAGGCGCCCCTGCCCGCGCCGCTGGTGGCCTTCCTCGACACCCTGGGGATCGCCTGCCCGCGGCGCTGGCGCCCGTGAGGGGCGGGGGGGGTGGGGCCCCACGCTGGGTCCACCTGTGCACCCTGCTGGCCACGCTGCTGTGCGCCGCCTGGGCCGGGGCCGCGCCCGGGCCGGGGGATCGCTCCTACGAGCAGCGGCACGTGGCGTCGGCGCTGGCCCGTGAGGGGCTCGTCGAGACCTCGGAGGTGGCGGCGTGGGGTGAGGCCATCGACTTCGTGCGGGTGGTGCGCTTCGACGTCTTCCGCGACGGCGAGCTGATCCCGCCGCTGTTCAACGTGTTCCACTGGCTGACGGTGCCGCAGGTCATCAAGGCTGAGCTCCTGCTCAAGCCGGGCGACCCCTACCAGCCCGCCCGCGCCCTCGAGACCGCGCGCAACCTGCGGCGGCTGCGCATCTTTCAGCTCGCCACGGTGCGCCCGGTGCGCGACGCCCAGGGCAGGCTGGGCGTGCTGGTGGTCACCCGCGATCTGTGGAGCCTGCGCATCGAGCAGGGCTTCCAGTTCACCAACAACCAGTTCGACTACCTCACGGTGCAGCTCACCGAGCGCAACCTGCTGGGCCGCAACCAGCAGGCCACCCTGCGCGCGAGCCTGGATCCCGTGGTCTACACCGTGGGCCAGCGCTACCTGAACCGGCGGATCGCGCTGGGCACGCTGCAGCTCTCGCAGGGGCTGGACGTGCAGTTCCGCCGCGACGACAACGGCTTCGACGGCGTGGACTTCGCGGCGAGCCTCAGCCGGCCGTGGTACCGCCTCGACCAGCGCTTCGCCTTCGAGATGCCGTTCCGCTACCTCGACAGCCACGCCCGGCAGATCCGCGCGGGGCAGGTGGTCACCTGGGACGATCCCGAGACCGCCGAGGTCGAGGCCATCCCGCGGGTGTGGCGGCAGCGCTTCATCACAGACGGTGTGTTCGGTCGCATCCAGCTGGGCGACGCGGTGAAGCACCGTCTGTCGGCCGGGCTGCTGTTCAGCCACCTCGAGAACACAGCCGACGCACAGACGGCGCTGCCGGCCGCCAACGCGGCCAGCTTCGAGCGGCGCGTGCTGCCGCGCTCGCTCACCCAGGTCGCGCCGCGGGTGAGCTGGGGCACGCTGAGCCGCACCCACCGCACCTTCCAGGATCTGCGCAGCTTCGGTGTCAGCGAGGACGCCCGCATGGGCGTGAGCAGCCAGCTGAGCCTGTCTGTGCCGCTGGCCGCCCTGGGCAGCACCTACACCGCGCTCGAGGTGGACGCCGGCCTGAGCTGGACCACCGACTGGGCCGGCGACGGCGTGCTCGACCTGCTCGTCGCCGCCGAGGGCCGGGTGGAGGGTGACGCGCTCATCAACCGCGAGCTGCTGCTGCGCGCTCGGGTCGCCACCCCCTCGCTGGGCGGCTGGGGCCGCCTGACCAGCCGCGTGGACTGGCTCGCGCGGGCCAAAGACACCCGCAACCGCCTGCTGAGCCTGGGCGGCGACAACGGCCTGCGCGGCTACCCGAGCCAGTTCTTCCAGCTTCAGGGCGCCGACCGGCTGCGCGGCAACCTGGAGTTCCGCTCCCGGCCGGCGGTCTGGTCCTTCCTGCACCTGGGCGGCGTGGCCTTCTACGACGCCGGCGATGTGTACGTGCGCGGCCAGGACTTCACCCTGCGCCAGTCCGTCGGCCTGGGCGCCCGCGTGCTGTTCCCGCAGTTCAACCGCGAGGTCTATCGGGTGGATCTGGGCGTGCCTGTCGATGGCAGCGGGTTCATGATCAACCTGTCCGCCGGCAGCAGCCAGGCGGTGCCCCTCACCCCCGAGGAGGATGGGCTGTATCAGGGCGTCGTGGGCGGGTTCTACAACCAGGACTGAGCGGTGCGTGGCGACCGGCTCGCCGCCGGTGCGTTTGCGCGTAGGACAGCGGGTCAGGCAGTCGTCCGCTGGTCCGGATGGGGTCGCCGCCGCCACAGCCGCGGCCGCTGAACCGACCCCACTCGGCGTCATCGCGCTCAGCGCTCCTGCCTGGCGCTGCCGTGCGCGGCAGGCTTGGTCCGTCTGGACTACCCGACAACCGTGCGGGAAGATCCAGCACTTCAGGGTCCGGCGATGACCGAAACCTCGACCCGCCGTGCGACTCTCTCGGTGAGGAGGCCCGCATGCTCATCACCGCCCTTGTCCTCGGCCTGAGCCCGGGCCCCGCCGAGCCCCCGTATCGTACGCTCACCGACTTCGCGCCCGGCGGCCCGGTCGAGTGGACCACCGTCAACGATGACGTCATGGGCGGTCGCAGCCAGGGCGGCTTCCAGATCGAGGCCGGGACGCTGCGCTTCACCGGCGCGACGAACACCCGAGGCGGCGGCTTCTCGTCGATCCGCAGCCGCCCGGTGGCGCTCGATCTGCGCGGCTACGGCGGCATCCGGCTGAGGCTCCGCGCCGACGGGCGCCGGTACACGTTTCGGCTGGCGTCGATCGCGACGCAGGGCCTGCCGTTCCAGCCCGCGTACTGGGCGGACTTCGACACGCCGCAGGGGCCGGAGTGGGCCACCGTCGACGTGCCGTTCACCGACTTCCGGCCCCAGTGGCGGGGCCAGCGGCTCCCCGGGCCGGCGCTCGATCTGCGCCGCATCGAGGGCCTGGGCTTGATGATCTACGACAAGCGGGACGGCCCCTTCCGCCTGGAGGTGGACTGGATTCGGGCCTACCGCGACCCAGCGAGTCCCGCGGTGGCTGTGCCTTCGCCGGACGCGCAGCCGTCGTCGCGCCGGCCCCTGCTGCTCTTCGCGCCCCGGGCCGACGATCCGCGGCTGGTGGCACAGCTTGAGGCGGTGCGGGCCACCCGCGCGGCCTTCGACGCGCGGGACATGCTGCTCATCGTGGTGGTCGCGGCGGGCCCGCCGCCGCCAGGGGTGGACGCCGTCGAGGCGGCAGACGCCGCCCGGCTGCGTGAACGCTACGGGGTGCCGCCCGACGGCTTCGCCGTGCGGCTGGTGGGCAAGGACGGCGGCCTGAAGCGGTCGGCGGACGCCGCCGTCGATCTCGCGCCGTGGTACGCCTTGATCGACACCATGCCCATGCGCCAGCGAGAGATGCGCGCCCGTGAGGCCGAGTAGGCCCGCGCACAGGGCCGGCTCGCCCACCCGCCGAGCCGTGCTGGGCTTGGGCGCCGCCTGCGGCATCGCCGCCTGGCCCGCGCTCGCCCGCAGACCCAACGCCGAGGAGTTGACGATGCGACCGCCGGACCTCGAAGCCAGCCTGCGGTCCATCGGTGGGCCCGTCTGCCTGGCCGCGGCCGACGCGGTGCACGCCGCCACCCGGCGCGGGGGGCGCCTGACGCTGACCCTGCGGGGCGCTGATCTGGGGCCGGCAGAGGTCCGCGCTGTGGCGGACGGGATCGGCGCACTGAGCGCGGCTGCAGCGCCGGCCCTGGTGTCGCTGAGCCTGAGTCACAGCCGGCGGATGGGCGACGCGGCGGCCGCCGACCTGCTGGACGCGCTGCCGGGCACCGTTGATGCCCTGGGGCTGGTGGGCTGCGGCCTGGGCGACGCGGCCGGGGCGGCGCTGCTGGGCTGGGCGGCCCGCTGCCCCACGCTGAGTATGCTGTGTGTCGAGGGCAACCCGATCTCCCACGCGATGCGGCGGCGGCTCGCCGGGCTTGCGGAGGGGCGGCCGGGTCTGTTGGTCGTCGTGTAGCCCCCCCTCGATCCTTGACACCGACCGGTGGCTGCCCCGCGCGCTTGGGCGCACACCGTCTTGACCTCGTGAGCACACACCGTACCCTCTGCCTCACGGGCCGCGCACGCCGTGCGGGGCGGCGTGAGGCTCGGGTCTGGACACACAGGGTGGGGGATGATGACAACCGAAGGGCTGGGTTGGGCCAGGGTGTGGCGACGCGGGCGTTTGATCTGCCTCTTGGCCGCTGGCTGCGGTGGGCTGGCGGCGTGTGGCCGGGGTGGCTCGGGGGCTGGGGCATCCGGTGAGGGCATGGATGCGTCGACGGGCAGCCCGTCGGCCCCGCCCGAGTTTGTCGTCTTCGAGGGCGGCGAGTTCTCCATGGGCACCCCACGGGGCGCCCTCGAACGCGGACATGACGAGCCGTCGCATCGGGTCACCATCGAGCACAGCGTCTCGTTGCAGACCACCGAGGTGACGCGTAGCGAGTGGGAGACGCTGATGCAGACCCGCCCGTGGCAGAGCCTCTGCGACAGCGACGACTGCCCAGTCGAGACGGTGAACTGGTACGACGCGGTGGCCTACGCCAACGCGCGGTCGGCGCGGGAGGGGCTGCCCGAGTGCTACCGGCTGGCGGACTGCAATGGCCTGCTGCCCGGCGAGGGCTTCGAGTGTGCGACGGCCGAGGCCGTCGGCGTTGGCTGTGCGGGCTACCGGCTGCCGACGGAGGCCGAGTGGGAGTATGCGGCCCGGGGCGGCGGGCTGGACCGCCGCTACCCTTGGGGCGACGCCCCGGCGACCTGCGAGCGAGCCGTGATGAACGACCGCGATCAGGGTGACCACGGCTGCGGGACCAGTGGCCCGCTCCCGGTCTGTTCTCGGTTGCCGGGGCGCACACCGCACGGCCTGTGCGACATGGCGGGCAACGTCTGGGAGTGGGTCGAGGACTGGTATGGGCCCTACGACGAGGCCCCCGTGGACGGCAGCGCGCGGCCGCAGGTCACCCAGTGGCGCGTATTTCGGGGCGGGGGCTGGCTCAGCGCCGCGTTCTTCATGCGGGCGGCGAACCGCAACCGGTACCGACCCGATGACCGCTTCGTCAACCTGGGCTTCCGCCTCGCCCGGACGGTCCCCTGACCGTCGCCACCCGGGGGACCCGTTGGTCTTGTGCTGTGCTGCCTTGACCAGTGGGGCGGGTGACCGTGCCCGCTGGCAGCCTGCACCGGAGCGCAGCGCGGGGGTCTGGGCGCGCCGCGCCTTGACTTCCCGCGGGCACAGGGTCCCAATCGCGGTCGCGCGGGCATCCCGGCCCGGTCGCCCACGAACGGAGATACGAGATGGCGTTCAACACTGAGAAGGCGTCGGCGCGGCGACTGCTCGGCGCGCTCGAGGATGGCACCCTCGGGGTCGCCGACACCTTCTACCTGGTCGAGGACGCCGATCCGACCCTGGTCTACTTCATCTTTACCTGGCTACGCGCCTGGTACCCGCCGAGCCATCCGGCGGCGGACGCCGTGCTGGGCCGGCTGGGGGCGCTCTGCTCGCGGTATCCGAAGGCGGCGCGCATGGTCCAGGCGGGGCAGACCGACGCCCTCGTCGACTGGTTCGAAGACGCCCACGACTATCGGGACTTTCGCGCGGCGGAGTTCGTCGACCTGGTGGTCGAGAAGCTTGAAGGGTGACCCCGCCCCGCGGCCCTGAACGCGGGCGTTGAACCGGCGCCTCGCCGTCCAGCGCCAACGACCCGGACGGCCGTTGGCCAGTTCACCGGCGCCCGGTCGTCCGCCAAAGACTGCTTGGCGGGACATGACGCCCGCCCCGTGATTTCATGAGGACACAGGGTGCTAATCGCTTTCCGCGAGCACGCTCGAACCACCCAGCCGCACATCGCCTCGACCCTTCCGGGGGCCACCGGCGACGTGCGGGAAGAGGGCCGTGAAAGTTGGGTATTTCGGGGGCTCGTCGCTTTCCGATTGCTCTATGAGAGGAGGGCTTCGTCAGCAACCCCGCCGACTGGGACCTGCCCAACTGCGTCGACGCCCTGACCAGCGACGGCGTGCTGCGCGGCAAGGCCTGGGACAGCTCGAGGCGGGAGCGCCGCCCGGTTGTGGGTCGGCTGAGCCCGCTGACTGCGTGGCGCAGGCGCCCCTGGGCCGAGTGGCGCGACTTCGTGCGGGGGCTCGTGGCGCAGATGGTCGCCGACAGCGTCGAGTCCCGCGAGCTGCGGGGCGAGCCCCCGCTGCCCATCGGCGTGGGCCTGGCCGACGGCAGTCGGGAGCGGCCCAACGTGAGCCGCCGGCGGTCGGCCGGTCACGTGCCGACGGAGCTCAAGCACAGCTACAACCGGATCTTCCTCGCGAAGGGGGAAGGGGCGAAGCACCGGCTCGCCGACGCCTATGCCGCTCGGCGAGCGGGGGTGGACCAGGCCCTCGTGGCCGCCGAGGTGCTGGTGATCGAGGGCGGCGGGCTCGGGGTGGAGTTGCCCGAGCCCTGCCAGTGGCCGCCGTTCGCCACCGAGGCCCTGGGCGACGAGACCTGGGTGGAGCTGCCCTTCGCCGAGGTGTTCAGCGGCCCCTTGGAGGCCGGCCCGGAGCCCACCGCCACCGCCTGACGCGCCCCGGCGAGCGGGGCATCTCGAAGTCGTTGTTGGTCGCGTGCCCCACCACGCCTTCGTGCTCGTCTGCGTCCAGCTCGGCGCCAGCGGGCGGTGGGTGGCCTGATCCCCGCCCACAAGCCGCCAAGGAGGCGCCAATCCGTCACCGGCCGGGCCGTTCAGCGGGCCGGAACGCCGGCAAGTGCCGCAAACCCTTGAGCTACAAAGGACTCAGAGTTGTTCCCCGAAGGACTCAGAGTTGTTCCCCGGCCAGTTGAGCCTGCTGCTGGAGGACCAGCTTCTCCAAGCGCACCAGGCGCTCGAGCATATCTGGGGTTGCGTCTTCCACGGCACCAGGGTGCCAGTCGTTGACCTCCCGTCATATCAATTCTTGCCGTGGGATCCGGGAGGGCCCGCTGTCTGACTGAGCCGCGACGGATGAGGACGGCGACCAGCAGTCAGGCCCAAGCTACCCCCTCTCTCATAGAGCAATCGGAAAGCGACGAGCCCCCAAAATACCCTACTTTCACCGCCCTCTTCCCGCACGTCGCCGGTGGCCCCCGGAAGGGTCGAGGCGATGTGCGGCTGGGTGGTTCGAGCGTGCTCGCAGTCGGCCGGCCGCCCATCGGGTAAGCCTAACCTCTCG
>JAUHVS010000771.1 GCA_030424955.1 bacterium
CGACCCGGTCGCGCTGGCCGCCTTCTGGCCGGCGGGGGAGGCGGCGCTGGACGCCTTGAACGCCGAGTGGGACGCGGCTGAGGCCGCGGCGGCGCCCTGCCGGGCCGCGCTGGCGGCGCTGACGGCCGAGCAGGGCGACGCGCTGGCCGCCCAGCAGGCGATCCACCAGGCCAGGCGGGCCGCGCGGCGGGCGGCGCGGGCCAGCGCCGATGCGGCCGAGCGCCACGCCCTCGACCAGGCCAGCCGCGCCGACAAGGCCGAGCGCCGCGCCCTCAAGGCCGAGCAGGCCGCCGCGCTGGCGCCCGTCGCGGCGGCGGCGGAGGCGGCCGAGGCTGACGTGGCGGCGGTGGACGCCGCGCGCACCGCGCTCTCGCAGCGCCTGCAGGCCCAGCTGCACGGCATCGCGATCCTGCCCACGGCGGACGGCGAGCGGGCGCCCCTCAGCGCGGTGTTCGGGGCCGTGACCCCGCCGGCGGGGGCGGGGGACTGCGCGGCGCCCAAGCTGCTGGCCTACGCCCACACCCACGGGCTGCGGCCGGTGGCCCTGGCCGAGTTCTGGTGGGGGCCGCCCCCGCCGGCGGGTGGGCGCCACGCGGGCCACTTCTACCCAGCCTGCCGGGGCAAGTGCGGGCCGATCCTGCCCCACCTGCTGCGCGGCCTGCCGGTGGCGCCGCCGCCCACCTACGCCGACGTGACCGTGCCCGATGACGCGCCGGCGGTGGTCTACGCGGACGACTGGCTGCTGGTGGTGGACAAGCCTGCGGGGCTGCTGTCGGTGCCGGGCCGGGGGGCCGCCGCGCAGGACGCCGCCGCGACCCGGCTGGTCGAGCGCTTCGGCCCCCCCGGGCCCTGGCTGGCGCACCGCCTCGATCAGCCGACCTCCGGGCTGCTCCTGGCGGGCCGCACCCCCGGGCTGCACGCCGCCCTGCAGGGGCTGTTCGCCAGCCGGCAGGTGACCAAGCGCTACGTGGCGGTGCTCGACGGCGAGGTGCAGGGGGCGCGGGGCCGCATCGAGCTGGCGCTGCGGGGCGATCCCCACGATCGCCCGCGGCAGGTGCACGACCCCGTCCAGGGCAAGGCGGCGATCACCGACTGGGAAGTGCTGGACCGGTCGGGGGGGCGCACCCGGGTCGCCCTCTGGCCGCGCACCGGGCGCACCCACCAGCTCCGGGTGCACGCGGCGCACCCCCAGGGGCTGGGCGCGCCCATCGTGGGCGATGACCTCTATGGCCGGGGGGGCGGGCGCCTGTGCCTGCACGCCGAGGCGCTGACCTTCACCCACCCGGTCACGGGCGAGCGGATCGACCTGCAGGTGCCGGCGCCCTTCTGAGCGGCGGGGGGTGGCCTGTCAGCGGCGGCCGCTCAGCAGCCGCCACCCTTCTTCGCGGCGCGCTGGATGACCTTGCGCGGCGGGGGCGGCGGCGCCTTCGCGGCGGCGCTGCCGGTGAAGTAGGCGTACATCGCGTTGCGCTTCTCCCACGCGGCCCGCTCGGTGGGGGAGGCCTCCGGAGACGGCGGGCTGGCGGTCAGGTATCGGGCGTGGAACCCGTCAAAGCCGCCCTCGAGGGCCGCGAGCCGGCCGGTGAAGGCCTGGGCGGCCGCGGGGGCGACGCTGTCGCGCTGGCCGTACACCACCAGCTCACGGCTGGCGGGCAGGCCTGCGAAGAAGGCCGCCTGATCCTCGGCAGGCAGGCACAGCGCGCCGGGCAGGCGCTTGGCGGTGCACGCCTCGGGGGCGCGCAGATCCACCAGGTACACGCTGGTGCTGTCGGCCACGAGCCGCTCCGCCAGGGCGTCCGCGCTGATGGGGGCCACGGCCTTGACCGGGGCGGTGCGGGTCGGGCTGGGCAGGAAGCCCGCCGCCAGCCCGGCGAAGGCCGCGACGCCCAGGCCCATGAACAGCCGGTTGCGCAGCTGGGGGTCGCCGGGGGGCACCTCGCCGCCGGTGCGCTTCGCGACCCAGCGCTCGACCCACTCGCCACCGAAGAAGGCGCCGACGGCCATCACGAACACGCCCAGGCCGATGGCGCCCCACGACAGGCCGCTGAGGGCCGGCAGGTGCTGCACGCCCATCTCGCCGCTCAGGTACAGGCCCTCGAAGAGCGGGTACGCGAAGCCGAAGACCAGCGAGCCGATCATCACGCCCACCAAGGCGACGATCCCGTCGATCTTGCCAGAGGCGGTGGCGACCGCCGCGGTGCCCGGGCAGTAGCCCGCCACGATGAAGCCGGCGCCCAGCAGCAGCCCGCCCAGGATCTGCGGCCACAGCCACGTCTCGGGGATGCGCAGCGCGCCCAGGTCCATGAGGCCCAGCCCACCGAGCAGGCCGATGCCGACGCTGGTGGTCACGATGGCGGTGAACATGACCTTCAGCACCCGCATGTCGGTGCCGTAGAACTGCGCCGCCAGCACCGACGCGCGGCCGAAGCCCGCGCGCTCCAGCGCGAAGCCAAAGCCCAGGCCCAGCGCCACGGCCAGCGCCATCGCCGTGGGGTAGTTGAACAGGCCCTTCTGGTACATCGGGATGAGGTCGATCATCGCCACTGCCTCTTGACGAGCGGTGCCACCGCGTAGCCGCCCGCGAAGACGGCGAACATGAAGATCCACGAGCCCAGGGCGAGGGCGGAGCCCCCGGTGAGGGCCTGGCCGCTGGTGCAGCCCCGGGCGATGCGGGCGGCGACCCCCATGAGGATGCCGCCGGTGAGGGCCAGGGCCAGCCGGCCCTTCACGCCGATGCGCGGGCCCCGGTTGACCTCGGCGCGCAGCCGGCCGGCGGAGTAGGCGCCGAGCAGGCCGCCCAGGAACACGCCCAGCAGCTCAAAGACCATCCAGTCCTCGAGGATGGGCGAGCTGCCGTTGGCGTACTGGCCGAGGTAGGCGTTGCCCTCGACGGTGGCCGGGGCCACCACGTGGGCGCCCGCGACGGCGAGGCGGGTGGCGGCCGACGACGAGCCCAGGCCGAAGCCCATGAGCACGTAGGTCAGCAGCAGCACCAGGCCGAGGAAGACCCCGGCGACGTACGGGTTCCACAGGGGGCGGG
>JAUHVS010000016.1 GCA_030424955.1 bacterium
GGGCGCAGGCCGGGGACGGCGCAGCAGACCCCGCAGGTCACGCACGCCGGGTGCGACTCGACGTCGCGCTCGGGCACCACCGCGAACAGCGGATCGGCCTCCACCACGCGCTGCTGGATCAGCAGCGCCTGCCACGCCTCGGGCCACGGGGATCGCTCAGGCACGGCGCTACCGACGACACCAGCAGACGATGCGCGCGCCCTGAGGGGCGGCGAAGCAGCCCACCTCGTCGGTCGGCGTGCAGCCGTCGGCCTCGGCGAGGGTGCCGCTGACGCAGGCGGCCTGGGCGTCGGTGCAGAAGCTGCCGCAGGTCTGGTTGGCCTGGGCGGGCTGCCCGACGGCGCAGTAGGCGCCCCGGGCAGGGTGAACCCCTTGCCCGCACAGCTCGCCGAAGGCGGTGAAGTCCCCGCACTGCTCCAGCAAGCTGGTGTCGCACTCGCCGCGCTCATTGCACACGCCGTCGCCGCCTTGGCAGGCGGTGCCCGCGGGCGCCGGGCCGGCTTCCCCCGGGGTCATGCCCTCGCAGCCGTCGATGGCGCGGCACTCGCCGTCGGCCACGGCCACGGTGACCCCCACCATGCGCTGCTCGCAGACCGTGGGCGTGGGCCGGTCGGCGCAGCGACCGATGGCCAGGCAGTTGGGGCCGCTGGGGTTGGCGAACACGGCCTCGCACACGGCGCGGCCCTGGTCGTCGATGGCGGTGCGGTAGGTGGCCAGGGGGCCGCAGTCCACCACGGGGCAGGTCTCGTCGCGGGCGGGCGCCGTGGGCCGGCCGTCGGGCCCACACACCTCGCACAGGCCCAGGGGCTCGCCGGGCGCGCAGGGGCGCGGGGCAGCGTCCGCGGGCGGGCCCTGATCCCTGGGCGGCGCCATCTCGCGGGGCCGGGCCGCGTCCTGGGGGATGTCGACCACCAGGCCGTCGACGCTGGAGCCGATGAGGGCGTCCAGGCGCGCGGGGCCGGCGTCCAGGGGCAGCTCCAGCTCGGCGCAGCCCCCCAGGGCCACCGCCAGGGCCGGGCCGACCCAGCGCGGAGCACGGGCCGCGGCGCGCATCAGCCGTCGACCAGCCGCGGATCCTGCGGCCCCTCGACGCGCTGCACCTCGACCCCGTGGCTCGTCAGGTACTCGCAGCCGTTCTCGCCCATGTAGCCCCCGTCCACCACCACCACCCGGGCGATGCCCGCGTGGTGGATCAGCTTGGCGCACAGCATGCACGGCTCGCCGGTCACCAGCAGCCAGGCGCCCCGGGTGGGCACGCCGTTGGCGGCGGCGTTGCAGATGACGTTCATCTCGGCGTGGTGGCAGCCGATCTCCATGCGGGTGCCCGACTCGATGCCCTGGGTGTCGCGCAGGCAGACCTCGCCGCCGCACAGCCGGCCGCCGCCCCGGGGGCCGCCGTTGTAGCCATCCATCAAGATGACGTTGCGGCTCGGATCGAGCAGCAGGGCGCCAAAGCGGCGGCGTGGGCAGTTGCTGGCCTTGGCCAGCGCCACGCACTGCTCGACGCGGATGCGGATGTGCTTGGGCTTCAACACCGAGAGGGATCCTTTGCGAAGAGCCGTCGCCAGAGGCGGCGGGCCCAGTGTGGCCGGTCGGGGGGCTTGGGCGCCACCACCAGGTCGCCGCGGGCGCCGTCGACGGGCTGACCGCGGCCGGGCAGGGTGGCCACGCCGTCCTCGGGATCGGGGGCGCAGCGCACCCAGCGGCCCCGCCCGTCTCGCACCCGCCACGGCGGCGGGCCGGCGACCTCGACGAACAGGTCTCCGTCGATGACCCAGCGGTCGGGGCCGTGGGCCTCGCCGTCGCGCCAGAAGTACAGCGGCACCGCGAAGCCCTGCAGCCGGCGGAAGTTGATGCCCTGGGCCACGTCGAAGCGGTCGAGCCCGTCGAGGCCCGCGCGGGCCTCCCAGTGGTGGGTCAGCTCGTGGAGCAGGGTCTCGTCGATCTCGTCGCGCCAGCTGAAGCCGGGCGAGCGCTCAGCCATGGCCGCGAAGGACCCGTAGGCCAGGTGCACCAGCGAGGCGCGCTCCGACAGGCGCACGTCCCCCGACCACGCCAGGGCGTCTTCGAGGGCGCCGAAGGCGGGCTCGCACAGGCCGAGCAGGTAGACGTCGGGGGTGTCGGGATCAGGCCACGCCTCGCGGTGGACGAGCAGCGTCGCGCCCTCGACGAAGCGGGGCGGGATCTGCGCCCAGAAGGCGTGCGCGTGGTCTTGGAAGGCTCGAAAGCGCACCGAACGGCGCGCCGACGGCTCAGGCCGCGGGGGCGGCGAAGGTGCGGCGGATGCGGCCCTTCAGCTGGCGCGCGCGCTTGCTGAGCAGGTCGTCGCCCTGACGCATCAGGAACTTGTCGAAGCCGCCCACGTGCTCGATGCAGCGGATGGCGTGGGTCGTGATGTTCAGCGTCACGAAGGTGTCGAGGGCGTCGCTGTACAGGCGGCGCTTGTGGATGTTCGGCTTCATCCACTTCTTCGTCTTGACGTTCGAGTGGCTGACCAGGTTCTTGACGATCGGGCCCTTGCCCGTGAGCTCGCAGCGTGCCATCGACGCTCTCCCCCCGACCAGCCGGCCGGCATGATTCAGTAGCGGTAGAAATCACAAAACGGCGCGGGAACGTATCGAATGATTCAGCCGGACGCAAGCTGAAGGCGCGCGACCGGTGCGATCCGCTGCGCGGAGTGACTTTCGGGGTGGCCTGCGGTCAAGATGCAGCGGATCGAGAGGAGCCCATGCGCATCATCACTCCGCTGTTCTTGTTGCTGAGCGCGTCGTCGGTCGCCTGGGCCGGACATCCGCCGATCCCGATGGAAGACTACGTGATCCAGAAGGGCGACACCTGCGCCTCCATCGCCAAGGCGCGCTACGGCGACGGCGACCGCTACGACATCATCCACGACTTCAACCCCCAGCTGGGCGCGGCCCTCCCGCACCGGCACACCCCGGGCGACGTGCTCCGGCTGCCCATCGGCATCCCGCCCGACGCGTGGGTGACCGCGGTGGTGCGGCGGGTGGAGCAGCGCGCCGCGAGCGCGTCGGCGTGGCAGCCGGCCGCCCAGGGATCGCCGCTGAAGGTGGGCCACCGGGTGAGCACCCACGCGCGCTCCGCGGCGGAGCTGACCTTCAAGGATGACGCCACGGTGGAGCTGCTCGAGAACACCCTGCTGGTGGTGTTCGGGCGCTCGGCCGACGAGGCCCAGGTGCGGCCTCAGCGGGCGCGGCTCGAGCAGGGCAGCCTGCGCAGCCGCCTGGCGGAGCTGCGGGGCGAGGCCCTGGGCCTGGAGATCACCGCGGGCACGGCCGAGGCCTCGTGGGACGCGTCGGCCACCGTGATGTCGGTGGACGGCGAGGGCCTGGTGTGCGTGTCGAACCACGACGGCGGCGAGGTGGCCGTGCGGAGCACCGCGGTGCCCGGCCGCCCGGTGGCGGTGCCGGCCGGGCAGGGGACCCGCGTGCCCAAGGGCCGCGCGCCCGAGCCGCCCCGCCCGCTGCCCGCGCCGCCCCGCTGGGGCAAGGGCGCCCCGGCGGTGGCCTGGGGGGCGGACGGCCCCTCGGCGGTCATCACGGCCGAGTGGGCTGGGCCGCCAGAGGCCGCCGCGTGGCGGCTCGACATCAGCAAGGCCGGCGTCCCGGTGGCGAGCGCCGAGCTGCCGCTCGATCGCCCGACCGTGCGCCTGACGGGCCTGCCCGCGGGGCAGTACGCGCTGGCGGTGTCGACGCAGGACCGCAGCGGGCTGGTCAGCCGGCCGTCGGCCCTGAAGGCCATCGAGGTGCGGGCCCTGACGGCCGGCGCCACCGTCCCCCCGGGGGCCCTGATCGGGGGCTGCTACGCCGCAGAGGGTCCACCCGCGCCTGAGGTGGTGGCCCCGGCCGCGCCCGGGGCGCTGGCGCTGCGCTGCGGGGACGCTGCGCTCACCGTCAACGTGGGGGGGGCCGAGTGATGCGCGCGCTGACCTGCTGGCTGTCGCTGTGCCTGCTCCTGGGCGGGGTCGCCCAGGGCGCCACCATGCCCTACACCCACTGGCTGCTCGACGTGAAGCGGGCGGGCGCCGACGCCGCCCGGCTGACGGCCCTCGCCACCAGCGATCCGTCCCACGCCTTCACCTGGCTGAGCGCCCACGTGTTCGATCTGGCGACGCCCGGCGTGCCGGTGCCAGAGCGGCAGCGCATCCGCGGCATCGCCGAGCCCCTCGCCGCGACGCTGTTGGCCCGTGGGGAGCGGGCGCCGCAGCTGTGGCTCGACGCGGCGGCCGAGGATCAGCTCGCGCCGCTGGCGGCGGCCGTGCGGGCGGCGCGCGCCAAGGCGCTGCAGGCGGATCTGCGCGAGCCCATGCGCTCGCTGCTGCCGCTGCTGACCACCCGCGGCGACGTCGCGCGGGCGCTGGTGCACGGGCTGCTGCACGGGGCGCTGCGGGATCGCAAGCGGCTCGGCGGCGCCCAACAGAGCGAGATGATGCTGACCGTGGCCCGGCGGCTGGCCGCCGACTACGCGGAGCTGACGGGCGACATCGGCCCCTGGCGGGCCGTGCTCGACGCCCAGGCGCCGCCGCAGCCCACGCTGCCCTCTGCGCGGGCCGAGCTGCAGGGCCTGCAGGCCTGGGCGGCGGGCGATCTGGCGGCGGCCGGCGCGGCCTTCGCCGAGGCGCGCGCGCTGGAGATCAGCCGGCGAGGCGCCACCCTGCGGACGGGCCTGCTGCGCGGCGCCGGGGCCTGGCTGCTGGCCGCCCCCGAGCAGGCGAAGGCCGCGGAGGCGGAGCGCCAGGCCCAGGTGGTCGAGCTGGGGACCGTGCCGCTGCCCTGGCCGCAGCAGCGCGCGCGGCTGGCCCACGCCCACGCGCTCCTGCGCCTGGCTCAGCCCGACGCGGCCGCGTCCGAGGCGGCCCTGCTCGCCGAGGCTGCGAACACCATGGACGACCCCGACGCCCTCGACGCCCTGCTGGTGCTGGCCGACGGGCTGCGGGCCGCCGGCGCGGAGCGGGTGCAGGCGGGCGATCTCGCGGGGGCCGAGCGGCTCCTCAAGGCGGCCGAGGGGCTCTACGGGCCCCTGCGCGCCCGCGGCGTGATCGAGCGGTCCGTCCCGGTCAGCCAGCGGGCGCAGGCGACCCGAGAGCGGGCCCAGTCCGCCGGGCAGGCCGCGCTGGATCGGGCCGCGGCGGCGTGGGGGGCCGGGCGGCTGACCCTGGCCCTGGAGCGCGCGCAGGCGGCCGCCGAGATCTTCCCCGAGGGCACGCAGGCCAACGCGTGGGCCGCCGTGACCCGCTACGCGCTCGCCACCGGGCTCATCGCTGAAGCGGATCGGGCGGCGAGCCTGGCCGACGCCGGGCTGGCGGATCGGCCCGTGGACCGGGCCCGGCACCGCGCGGTGATGGCCCGGCTGCGGCTCCTGCAGGGGCGCCTGGCCCCGGCCTTTGGCTTCGCCAACGCGGCGCTCCGGGGCCTGCGCGAGGCGGGGGAGGCGGCCGCGCAGGCGCCGCTGCGCGCGCAGCTCCACCACGTCGCCGCGGACGCCCTGGCGGCCGCTGGGTATGGGGTCGAGGCCGAGGCGCGGCTCGCCTTCGCGGTGCAGGTGCACCCCGACGAGGCGGCGCAGCTCGCGCTCGCGGACGCCCGGGCGGCGCGGGGCGATCTGGCGGGGGCCCTCGCCGGGCTCGGGGATGGGCGCAGCACGCCGCTGCGGGTCGCCCGCGGGTGTCTGGCGGCGGCGATGGGCGACGGGGCCCGCGCGCTGATGGAGACGGAGGGGATCTTCCCCCGCGACCCCACCTGGGCGCAGCGCCGGGCGGTGTGTCGGGCCAAGGCGTTTCTGGCCAAGGGCGACCGGGGGGCCGCCGGGACCGCCCTGGGGCGCGCGGCGACCTTCGAGGGGCCCCACACGGCGCCCATCGACCGCTACCGGCATGCCTTGGTGGCGGCCGCGCTCGAGGCCGGCCAGCGCGAGATCACCCGGCTGCGGGAGGCCCTGGCCGCCTGGCGGGCGGGCCGGGGCGATGATCTGGGGCTGCCCGGCGACGGCTTCGTGCGCTGGACGGGCGGCCCGGCGCCGGTGATCGCTCGGCTGGCCGAGCGGGCGGGTGGCCTGGCCGAGGCCGTCTGGTGGGCGCGGCAGCAGGCCGCGGTGTCTCGGCCCGGCCCCGACGCGGCCGCCGTGCGCGCGGCCCGCGGCGCCGTGGCGGGGTGGTCGGCAGCGCTCGCGCGGGCGGGCACCGATCCCGATCGGGCCCACGCGCAGGATCGCCTCGCCGTCGCGCGGCGGCGGCTGGCGGACGCGCGGGTGGCGCGGGCCGCCGTGGATCCGCGGTGGGCCCGGCTGGTGCGCCCGGCCGAGGTCGATGACGCCGAGCTGCTGGCCACCGCCGGGGTCGCCCGGCTGTACTACCAGACCGGCCCGGCCGGGGGCCGCCTGTGGCTGATGGTGCCCGGCCAGCCGGTCCCCCAGAGCTGGGCGCTGGCGGGCCACGAGGCCCTGGCGGCCGTTGTGGGTCAGGTGAGGGCGGCCTATGCCAGCCCGGCGCCGTGGCCGGCCGATGGCACGGATCCGCACCTGGGCGCGTGGGGCGAGGTGCAGCGCGCCGGCGCGGCGCTGGTGCCCTGGGCCCGGGAGCCGGCCGTGGTCGCCGCTCTGCAGGGGCTGACCCTGGTGGTCTGGGCGGACGGCCCGCTGCGGGACTTCCCCTTTGAAACCATGGTGTTGGCGCCGCCCGCCGAGGCCGGTCGGGCGCCCGACTTCGTGGGGGCGCGCTGGCCGGTGGTGTACCGCGGGCCAGGGGCGGCCCTGCCCGTGAACGGGGGCCAGGGCTTCGCCCGCGCGGGCGCGGTCGGGCCCGATGACGAGGCCCTGGCCGGGGCGCTGGCGGGCGCGGCGACCCGGCTCGTGGACGGCGACGTGGCCGCTGCCCAGCGGGCCGGCACGGCCTGGATCACCGGGCCGCTCAGCGACGCGCAGTGGCGGGCGCCCGGCGCGCTGTCGACCCTGGTGTTGGCCGACGCGGCCGCGCACCCGGCGCTGCTGCGCTGGGCGGGCGTGCGCGACGTGCTGGCGCCCACGGGGCTGGCGCCCACGGGGGACCCCCGGGCGGTGGCCGCGCTGTGGGCCCGGCTGGCCGGCCGCGCGCCAGCCCTCACGCTGCAGTTCGAGGCCGGCGACGATGGCGTGCGGGGCAGCCTGACCCCCGTGTGGCGGCCGGGCGCGGGGCCCGATCTGCCGCTCGCCGAGGCCCTGGCGGCCTGGCGCGCCGACGCCCTCAGCCGGGCCCCCGTGGTCGGCGAGGTCCCCCGGTTCCACCCCACCCACTGGGCGCGCTGGCGCTGGCTGCAGCCGTGAGCGACCCCTCGGCGCCGCGGCTCGCGCTGATCCCCGGGCCGCCCTCTGGCCCGCTGAGCGGGCCCACCTCGACCCCACCCGGTGCGGCGCCTGAGCCCAAGGGGCGTGGCCCGGGCTTCCCCCTGGGCATCAAGCTCGCGCTGATGGCGACGGTGCTCGTGGTGGTGCCGCTGCTGGGCGTGGGGCTGGCGCTCATCGACATCAACGTGCGGGCCATCAAGGACTCGATCCGCGAGTTCCAGGTGGCCGTGGCCGACGACATCGGCCGCACGCTGGGCGAGCGGCTGACCGACGCCCGGGCGGGCCTCGACGCCGTGCGGGACGCCCTGGTGGATCCGGCGCTCTCCGACGACACCCGGCTCGCCCTGGTGCGGGCCCTGGTGACCGCGCGGCCCGAGCTGGACGCGGTGGGGGTGCATGACCGCAGCGGGGCGGTGATCGACACGCTCCAGCGCGAGGGCAGCCCCCCCGTGCCCGTGCCGGCCCTCGGGGACGCCGCGGAGGGCCTGACGGTGATCTTCGAGGGCACGGGCCGGCTGCGGGTGGTGCGCCCGCTGACGGTGAACGGGGGGGTCACCGGCCTCGTGAGCGGGTGGGTCGATCTGGCGCCCATCGCGCAGCGCATCGAGCGCCTGGCCGGCGCCCACTTCCCCGACCAGCCCGAGCCGCTGCGGCTGGTGGACGCCGCGGGCCGCGTGCTCGCGGGGGGCCCCGTGGGCGGCACCGTCGAGTCACCCGCACGGGCCGGGCTGGCCGCCGCCGCCGCGGGCGTGGCGCCCTCGCTGGAGTACAGCATCGACGACGTGCCGGTGACCGGGGCGGTGGTGGCGGTGCCCGGCACGCCCTTCGCGGTGGTGGTGCGCCAGCCGCAGGCGGTGGTGTACGGCCGGCTCGAGACCATGCGGCTGATCGTGATGGCGACCATCGCGGCGGCGATCCTGCTGGCGGTGCTGGTGGCGCTGCTGATGGCCCGCCGCATCACCCGGCCGGTGCGCGCGCTGGCGCAGTTCGCCGAGGATCTCAGCGCCCGCCGCTTCGGCGGCGTGGTCGAGGTGGACACCCGCGACGAGCTGGCGGTGCTCGGCCGCGCCATGACGACGGCGTCTCGGCGGCTGCAGGAGAGCGAGGTCAAGCTGCTCAACGAGGCGGCGATCCGCACGGATCTGGGGCGCTACCTGCCCCGCGAGATCGTGGAGCGGGTGGTGGCCCGCGAGCAGGACATGCGCCTGGGCGGGGCGCGCACCCAGGTGTCGGTGCTGTTCGCCGACGTGGTGGGCTTCACGCCGCTGGCCGAGAGCCAGTCGCCGGAGGTGGTGGTGACGGTGCTCAACGAGCTGTTCACCATCCTCACCGACATCGTGTTCCAGCACGGGGGCACCATCGACAAGTTCATCGGCGACTGCGTGATGGCGGTGTGGGGCGCGCCGGAGCCGCAGGCGGATCACGCCGCGCGGGCGCTGACGGCCGCCGAGGACATGATGCGCTGGGTCGAGGCCGCGGGCGCAGGCTGGCTGGCCCGCTTCGGCATCGAGCTTCAGCTCGCCATCGGCATCAACAGCGGGGAGGCCGTCGTGGGCAACGTGGGCTCGGAGTCTCGCATGGAGTACACGGCCATCGGCGACGTGGTGAACGTGGCCGCCCGGCTGGAGGCCATCGCGCGGCCCAACCAGATCCTCGTCACCAGCGACACCCGCGCCGCGGCCGGCGAGGGCTTCGAGTTCGCGGCCGTGGGCCGCCGCCCGGTGACGGGCCGGCGCGAGCCGGTGCAGCTGTTCGAGGTCGTCGCGTGAGCCCGCCACCGCCGCCGCAGCGCGGCTTCATCCTGGCCAACCGCTACCGGCTGCTCGACCTGCTGGGGCAGGGCGGCATGGGCCTGGTGTACCGCGCCGATCACGTGGGGCTGGGGGTTGAGGTGGCCGTGAAGATCATGGCCAACCACGCCCACGACGATCCCGACGGCGATCTGCGCTTCCACCGCGAGGCGCGGCTGGCGGCGGCGCTGCACCACCCCCACGCGGTGCGGGTGTTCGACTTCGGCGCCAGCGACGGCTACCTGTTCCTCGCCATGCCGCTGCTGCAGGGCGAGACCCTGCGCGCGCGCCTGAGGCGGGCCCGCACCCTGCCGGTGCAGACGGTGGCGCGGCTGGGGGCGCAGGTGGCGTCGGCCCTGGCGGCCGCCCACGCGGTGCCGCTGGTGCACCGCGACATCAAGCCCGACAACGTGTTCCTGGAGCGGCTGCCCGAGGCCCAGGAGCACGCGGTGGTGATGGACTTCGGCCTGGCCGTGCCCATCGACGAGCAGGGGGAGCTGACCCGCCACGGCGAGGTGTTTGGCACCCCCAACTACATGCCGCCGGAGCAGGCGAAGGGCCACCGGGTGGGGCCGCCGGCCGACGTGTACGCCCTGGGCTGTGTGCTCTTTGAGCTGCTGACGGGCTACCCGCCGTTCCTGGGCAAGGCCCTGGAGGTGCTCACCAAGCACCTGGTGGAGCCGGCCCCCAGCCTGCACGGCCTGTGCGCGGCGCCGCTGCCGCCCGACCTGGAGCGGCTGGTGGCCCGGATGCTCCGCAAGTCGCCGGAGGAGCGGCCCGAGGCGGGCGCCGTGCAGGCCACCCTGGAGCGGCTGGCGGCCCCCAACGTGACCCTGGGGTCGGGGCCGATGCCGCGCCTGGCGCGCATGGTGGACGCCGCCCTGCCCGTGGAGGCCGGCTCGGCGCAGGGCGCCCTGTCGGTGCGCGGGGGGGCGCTGGCCAGCGAGATCGTCCTGGCGCTGCGGGCCAAGGGCATCTCGGTGGTGGACCCGGACGCCGATCCGAGCGCGGCGGACGTGGTGCTGCTGCTGGGCGCCTCGCCGGGCAAGGTCGCGGCGTGGACAGGCAAGGGTCAGGCCATCCTGGCCGACACCGATCCCCGCGACATGGCCCGCATGTCTGAGCTGCTGCGCGCCGGGGCCCACGGGGTCGTCGGGCACCCGCTCACCCTCGAGGGCGTGCTCAAGGCGGTGCAGCGGGCGCTGCGCCGCAAGGGGCGCGGCCGCTAGCGCCCAGGGGCGATCAGGCCTCGTCGGCCGGCGCGCCGTCGGTGGGCCCGCTGGCCGGCCCCTTGGCCTTGGGCGCGCGCTTGGCGGGGGCGCGCTTGGCCTTGGGTCGAGCCGTCGCGTCCGCCTTCGAGCGCGGCGCGGGCTTCGCCTTCGAGCGCGGCGTGCGCTTCGCCTTGGCGGGGGTCGGCGCGGTCACGGCGTCGGGGGCGGCCGCCGGCTCGGGGGCGGCGGCCTCAGCCACCTCAGCGGCCTCGGCCACCTCCGCCTCGGCCAGCGCCTCGTCCGCCTCGGGGGGCATGCCCTCGGGGCCCGCGGTGGCCGCCTCATCGGCCTGCCGCACGGGCGCCTGGCGCTGCCGCCACCAGGCCTCGGCCTCGTCGCGGGCCGCCGTGGCCGCCGCGCGCAGCGACGCCACCGACAGCGACGCCCGCAGGGGCGCCGTCACCGACGAGGGCACGCGCTCATCGATCCAGCCGTCGAGCCGATCGACGCCCGCCTTCAGGCGCGGGTTCGCCTTCAGCTCGTCCAGGGGCCGCTTCACCAGGTGCTCGATCCGCTCAGCCAACGACATACCAACCTCCTCACGCGCGGCGCCGCCCTCGCCTACGCAGGGTGCTGGGCGAGGGGCGGCGGCGTTTGACGCGCTGCGTCATGGCGGACGGTAGGCACCATGACGCGGTGCGTCAAGGGGCGCCGTCGAAGGATTTCTCCCCCTTGATTGCGTTGGCACCCCCGGGCGCGTCACGATCCCGGCACACTGCCCGGGGGGTCGCCCATGCGCCGCATTCTGATCACCGCCTTGATGCTGGTCTCGGGCGCCGCGCTGGCCCTGCCGCCCATCCAGTCCGACGACGACACCGACGACGAGACCACCCTCACGCTGAGCGTGCTCGACCGCTTCATCCTGGGCGACAGCCGCAGCTTCTGCCGGCTGCGCCTGCGGGTGGTGGTGGACGAGGTGCCCATCGCCCAGAACGATGAGGTCGAGCTGCGGGTGTTCGAGGACGATCTCGCGGGCGACGATCTGATCTGGTCGACCACCTACCGGGTCAGCGCGGAGGAGGCCGCAGCGCAGCGCATCGACCGCGAGTTCGACTGCACGGCGGCCTTCCCGAACGACTCGGGCGCGGTGGCCGAGATCTACGCGGACGCTGAGGTGCGGGCCGATGGCTGCGGCTTCTGGTGCCTGTACGACCGGCCCCAGACCGCGAACCTCGACGTCGATGAGATGGCCGATGACGGCGTCGACGACGTGGCGGACGACGACGGCGACGACAACCCGCGGGACGCCGCGCCGGCGCCACCGGGTGTGGTGCGCGACCGCATCGCCCGGGACCAGGACTGGCTGAGCCTCGACCTCAACAGCGCCAGCGACGTCACCGTCGATCTGCCCTACCGCACGCCCTACGGCGGGCTTGAGCTGGTGCTCTTCGACGTCAACGGGGGCGAGATCACCCGCGGCGTGGACGGCCCCGAGGGCGCGCGGCTCATCCAGGCGGGCCTGGCGGCGGGCCAGTACCGCATCCGGGTCAGCCCGAGGGCGGGGGACGACTACAACTTCTACGACCTGGCCGTGCGGGTGGCGGACGCCGGCTGTGCGCCGGGGTCCGTCGAGGCGACGCCCTGTGGCCAGTGCGGCGAGATGCGGCGCACCTGCCAGGGCGACGGCACCTGGGGCCCGCTCATGGGCTGCGCTGACGAGGGCGTGTGCGCGCCCGGCGACACCCGCCGGTCGCCCTGCGGCCGCTGCGGGACCGTCGAGGTCACCTGCACCGACCAGTGCCTGTGGCGCGACGGGCTGTGCGAGGACCAGGGCGTGTGCGAGCCCGGCATGAACCAGCGCGAGGCCTGCGAGCCCGAGGGCAACCGGGGCCGCGACTGCGACGAGGCCTGCCAGTGGACCCCGTGGAGCGAGTGCACCCAGTGCGAGGAGGGCGCCGTCGAGACCTGCTACGGCGGCGCGCCGGGCACGGCCAACGTGGGCGCCTGCCGCCGGGGCCGCCGCGAGTGCCTGCAGGGGGCCTGGAGCCCGTGCCAGGAGGTGGTGCTGCCCAGCGCCGAGGTCTGCGACGGCCGCGACGCCGACTGCGACGGGCTGGTGGACGACGCCGACGAGGACTGCAGCGAGCCGGTGGCCGTGGGCGACCCCTGCGAGGGCGACGACGACTGCGACACCTTCAGCTGCTACGCGCCGCCGGCTTACGACGCTTGGCGTGGCGGCTACTGCACGGTGCCCGACTGCGACGAGAACTGCCCGGACGAGGCCGAGTGCGGCCGGGTGTTTGGCCGCACCCAGTGCCTGCGGGCCTGCCAGCGCCCCGAGGACTGCCGCGCGGGGTACGTGTGCGCGGACGTGGGCGTCAACCGCCTGGCCTGCATCCCGCGCTGCCGCGGCAACGGCGACTGCCGCGACCCCGAGCGGCCCATGTGCGAGCTGACCGAGGGCGTGTGCATCGCCCGACCCGAGGCCGATCAGGGCGTCCCGCGGGATCAGGGCGTGCCCCGCGACTTCGGCGCGGGCGGCGCCGGCGGGGGGGGAGGCCCGGGGGGCCAGGGCGGCGGCGGCGTCCCCGACGCGGCGGTCATCGCGCCCGGCGAGGATCCCCCCGCGACCCCCGTGGGCTGTGAGTGCCGCTCGGCCGGGGGCCGCCCGGCCGACTCGCTGTGGTGGCTGGTGGGCCTGCTCGGGCTGCGTCGGCGTCGCCGGCGGGCCTGATGCGCGCCCGCGGTCACGGGCCGTGGGCCCTCGCGGTCCCCTTGAGCCTGAGCCTGTTGTGCGCCGGTCCCGCGGCCGGGCAGGGCGGGGCGTCACCGGGCCAGCGCGAGGGCCGGTGTGGAGACGGTCGCATCGGCTGGCGGCCCATCACCGTGCAGGGGGCGTGCGCGCCGTGCATGCCGGGCCGGCGCTGCCCGTGCCAGCAGCTCACGCGGTTCATCTCCGAGGTCTGTGACGGCCGGGCGCTGGGCGGGCAGACCTGCCGCAGCCTGGGCTACGTGGGGGGGCGCCTGGCCTGTGCGCCCACGTGCGCCGCCTTCGACGTGTCGGGGTGCCGGGCCTGCCCTCAGCGGGCGGGGCTGACCTGCCTGCCGACGCCGCCGCTGCCCGACCTGGTGCCCGCCCTGGGGCACCTGCTCGCCGGCGCGGAGAGCGGCGGCCTGGCGGGCGTCGCGTGGCGTGGCCAGCAGGCGGATCACTTCGCGCGGCTCACCGCCGAGGGCGACGTGATCGATCACCAGCCGCTGTCTTCCGGCCCCTTGGCCGGCAACGGCACCGTGCAGGTGGTCGGTACCGCCACGGGCTGGCTGGTGGCGCGCACGTGGCCCAGCGACGGGGAGATCACCTGGGTCCCGCGCCGGGGGCCTGCCGGCCCCCCGCTCAAGATCGGCGGCAGCAGCGCGCCGGTCTGGGTCCGCTGGCCGGGCGATCGCTGGGGGGTGCGCGAGACCGGCTCGACGCCACCGCGCCTCGTCGCGGTCGTCGATGGCCAGGGGCAGGCCAGCGAGGCGCCGCCCGGCGCGCCCGAGCGGGTGCAGGCACCGGCCGCGCCCGCGGTGTTCCCGGCGCCGGTCGGCCCCGGCGTCGCGATCGTGGTGGGCGGCACCACCCTGCACCTGGCGATGCCCACCGCTGGGGTGGCAGAGCGCCTGGTGCTGGCCCGGCACCCCACGGACCGGCCGCCCCGGCCCGCCGAGCGGGCCCGCCCCACCCCCTGAGCCACCCCGGAGGCCCCATGCGCAGCGGTCGAGGCAGCCTGACGGCCCGGTTGACGGCGGCCTGTCGCCACATGGGCGACGCCGATCCCTACGCCGCGCGGTTCGTGGGCCCTGGCCTGCGGCCCATCCTGCCGCTGGCGCGGCGGCTCGACGGGCCGCTCAACGCCCTCACGCTGGGCCTGGTGCACGCCGTGCGGGCCCGCCACGCCTGGATCGACGCCCAGCTACAGCGGGCGGTGGGGCAGGGCGCCAGGCAGGTGGTGCTGCTGGGGGCCGGGTTCGACAGCCGGCCCTGGCGCCTGCCCCTGGGCGGGGTGCCGGTGTTCACCTGCGACCACCCGGACACGGCGGCGGCCCGGCGCGCCGCGGCGCACGGGCTGCCCCCGCGGAGCGTGGACGTGCCGGTGGACTTCGCGCGGGCCGACTTCGCGCAGGCCCTGCTGGACGCTGGCTTCGCGCCCGATCGGCCCGCGGTGTTCGTGTGGGAGGGCGTGAGCATGTACCTGTCGCCCGCGGCGGTGGCGCAGACCTTCGCCCGGGTGCGGGCGCTCAGCGGCGGCGGGGGGTGGCTGCTCTTCGACGCGTGGTGCAGCACGCCGTCGCCCCTGCGGGCAGGCCTGGAGCGCGTGGGCATGCGTGGGCTGGGCTGGCTGGGGGAGCCCATGGGCTGGACGCCCACCATCGCGGCGGTGCAGGCGGCGGTCGAGGGGGCGGGCCTGACGCTGGCCGCACACCTCAGCGCCCGCGCGGTGGCGGGCGCCGGCCGCGCCCACGCGGGGCTGCGGCTCTTCGAGGCCGTGGCGCCGGCGCTTACTCGCTGAGGGGGTCCACCAGCGTGTGGGTGAGGCGGGCGCCCTCGGGCACCTGATCGGCCCCGAGGCTCAGCGACAGCACCACCGGCGCGACGTCCTCGGCGGGGTAGCGGTCGAGGAGATCGGCGTAGTCGGGGTTGTTGCGCTGGCGCCAGCTGGGGATGTCCATGCGGATGAACTCCACGGTGTGGGTGCCGGCGTAGATGCGGTGGAAGGTGGCCTGGTTGATGTAGTCGTCGCGGCCGGTGGCGTCGGGGTGGAAGGCGAAGGGCCGCAGGATGCCGACGGTGCCGTCGGCCTGCTCGAAGCGCACGAACCACTGCCACTCCACGTCCTGCGCGACCACCGGCTCGCCGCTGGCGGTCTGCACGGCCACCTCGACGGTGACGGGCGCGCACTGCACCACCGCGGCCTCGCTGTCGTGGGGCAGGTCGAAGGCCACGCGGGCCTCGGCCTCGCCGCCGAGGGTCACCTGGGCGCTGGCCGGGCTGTAGGTGCTGCTCACGAGCCCCGTGACCTGCTGCGGGATGGCGCCGTCGCGGTCGAGCACGCGCACCTCGTAGTCGCCGGCGGCCAGGCCGTCGAAGCGGGCGTTGCCGTGCTGGCTCGTGAAGCCGCGGGCCACCTCTTCGCCGTCGCGCAGCACCGCGATGGCCGTGCAGGGGCTCGAGAAGTAGTAGGTGCAGTCGTCGAAGCCCGCGAGATCGGCGCCGCAGCGGCTGGCCCCGACGAAGAGCGTGTGGCCGGCGTCTTCGGCCGGGGTGTCGCTGCCGCCGCCGGCGCACAGGAACGGGTTCCAGAAGCAGATCCAGCCGCCGTCGGCCTTGGTGTCGGCGCTCGCGAGCTCGTCACACGAGGCGTCGAGGATGCGCTGGGCCGTGCCGGCGTGGCAGGCGTCGCTGGCGGGCTGCTCGGGGAAGCAGGCGCTGAGCTTGGCGGCCGCGTCGTCGCACAGGGTGGGCGCGGGGGCGGCCTCGGGGGTGTCGGCGCTGCCGCAGCCCAGCAGGCTCAAGCCGGCGACGGCCAGGGCGAAGGGGGCGGTGGAGCGGCGCGAGCGGGGCAGGGCCATGGGGCCTCCTCAGCGGAGATGGGCTGGGTGTCAGCGCCCCCCCAAGCAGGGGGCGTGCCAGGGGGACGGTGGCCGGGCTGAGCGTTTGCGCGCTGGGGCGAGGGGCGGCGGCGAGGGGCGCGGGCGGCGCCGGTGGGGATCGGAGGACTAGCCAGCGCAGTTGCCAGGACAGCCGGGTCGTTCGGCTGGACCGCGGTCAGCCGTCGTCTGCGTCGACGTGCACGTCCAGGGTGGACTCGATTCGGGCGCGGATGGGGCCCGGGGCCTCGGGCTCGACCTCGCGCGCCTCGCCCGTGTGCACGTCCAGGGTGGTCTCGACCCGCGCGGTGCGCGTGGGCGGGGGCGGCGCGATCTCGCGGGCGCCGCCGGTGTGCACGTCGGTGGTGTTGTGCACCCGCCCGCCGCGGCCGGCGAGCAGCTCGGCCGCCGACCTGCCCAGCCACGCGGGCCGCTGGCGCGGGCGATCGTCGTCGTCGTCCTCGTCGTCCGCGTCGGCTGGGGCCGCGGCGGGCGGGGCGCTCGGCTGGCGGGCCTCGGCCGCCCGCTGTGCGTCCGCCGCGCGCTTGGCCTCAGCGGCGCGCTCCGCCTCGGCGACGCGGGCCGCCTCGGCCGCCGCGCGGGCGCGCTGCTGCTCGGTCTCGACCGCGATGGCGTCCAGCAGCAGCGAGACCTTCTTGTCGTCTGTCCCCATGGCCCCCTCCCAGGTGCGGGTCGGCCCCGACGGTATCATGGTAGCGGCCAGGGGCCGGGCTTCGTAGGCTCGGCGACGCGCCCTCGACGCGGGCGCCGACGAGGGAGGTGCGAGATGCAGCGGCTGTGGTGGGTGTGGGCGGGGTGCCTGTTGGCGCCGTGCGTGGGCTGCGATGGCGGAGGCGACGACGCCCCCGCGGGGGCCGACGCGGCGTTGGCGGCGGACGCCGGGGCCCTCGACGGCGGCGCTGGAGACGGCGGGGCCCCGGACGCGGCGGCCAGCGCCGACGCTGCGGTCGACGCGGGGGCGCCCCGCGCGCCCTTCGAGGTGGTGGTGTACGACCGCGTGCGCATCTCGAGCCTGGGCGACGACCCCAACTTCCAGAACGCGCTGGGCAGCTTCGATCTGGGGCCCGGCCCCTTCGCCGAGGTCACGCTGACCGTCGAGCTCGACACCACCTGCTTCCCCTTCGACCGCTGGCGCGACGATCCGCCGCCGGCGGGGCAGAACTGGCCGGCGAGCTGCGACGCGTACGACCGCAACTTCGAGGTGGTGCTCGACGAGGCGCCCCCGGGCGAGGTGGGCCCCCCCGGCGTCGAGGTCATGCGCGCCATCACGCCCTTCGGCGGGCCGGCGCTGCACGTCATGGATCTGACCGACTTCGCCAACGGCCGCCCGGGCGCCCACCCCATGCGCACTCACATCACCACCTGGTCGGACGGGGCGGGCCAGGTCAGCGGCTCCGCCGGCGGCTGGTTCGTGTCGGCGCGGGTGAACGTGGTGCCTGGGCCCGCGCCGCGCACGGTGCTCGACGTGGTGCCGCTCTTCGACGGCTGGGCCGACGTGGACACCCGCCCCGAGGGCCTGCCCTTCACGGCGCCCGCCGGCACCACCGAGGCGCGGGTGGAGTACCGCATCACCGGCCACGGGGGCGGCGCCCCGCGGGCCGGGCTGGATGACTGCATCGGCCCCGCCGAGGAGTTCTGCCGGCGGCAGCACTTCGTGTTCTTCGATGGCCGGCGGCAGGCGCCGTTCATCCCCTGGCGTACCGACTGCGCCGATCTGTGCACCCGGGCGGACTTCCCGGCGGGCTTCGCCAACGGGCAGTACTGCACCGAGAACCCCACGGGCAGCATCCGCAGCGTCGAGGCCGATCGCGCCAACTGGTGCCCCGGCGCGCTGACCCCGCCCTACACCTGGACGCCCGAGGCGTGGGCGGCGCCGGGTGAGCACAGCTTCGCCTTCGACATCCTCGACATCCACCCCGAGGGCCGCTGGCGCGTCAGCGCGGTGGCCTACCTGTACGGAGAGTGACCTTGACCCCGTGCCCCTGTGGCTCCGGCCACCCGCTGCCCGTGTGCTGTGGCCCCTTCCTCGCCGGCCTGGGCGACGCGCCTACCGCCGAGGCCCTGATGCGCTCCCGATACACCGCCTACACCCGCGGCGACGGGGCCTACCTCGCCCGCACCCAGCACGCGCCGGCCGACGCCGTGGCCCTGGGGGACTGGGGGCGCTCCGTCGAGTGGCGCGGCCTGACCGTCTACCGCACGGCGGCGGGCGAGGCCGACGACGGCGTCGGCCGGGTGTGGTTCATCGCGCGGTTCGAGAGCGAGGGCCGGGCACAGATGATCCACGAGATGTCGAACTTCGCCCGCAAGGACGGCCGCTGGGTGTACGTGTCGGGGCAGACGCCACGGGTCGGGCGCAACGATCCCTGCCCCTGCGGCAGCGAACAGAAGTACAAGCGGTGCTGCGGCGCGGCCGCTTGACGGCTCTGGGCCGCGACAGGTGACTTTCGCTCGCGTCGCGGGTCAGGTAGGCACGCGGGGCCGGCGCAGGCCGGTCGACCAACCAGAACCACTCCCCAAGCAGACGAGGCAGACCATGATCGAGCAGTTCATCGAGCAGGCCGCTGGCAAGTACGGCATCGACGCGGGCACCGCGCGCTCCCTCACCGGCAGCGTTGTGTCGATGCTCCGCAAGGACGGCGACGACGCGGACTTCGAGGCCGTCGCCGAGCAGGTGCCGGGCCTGGACGCCGTGGCGGACGAGGCGGAGGCCGGTGAGGCCGAGGCGGCCCCGGCCAGCGGTGGCTTCGGTGGCGCCCTCGGCCTGGGTGGCCTGGGCGGTGGCCTGGGTGGGCTGGCGGGCATGGCGGCCAAGGCCGTCGGCGGCGGCGGCGCCATGGACCTGATCCAGAAGTTCACCGGCGCGGGCCTGAGCATGGACTCGGCGGGGGACTTCGTGCAGATGCTCGTGAAGTTCCTCAAGGACAAGGCGGGCGAGGGCGTGATCAACCAGATCACCGCCAAGGTGCCCATGCTCGCGAAGTTCCTGGGCTGACGCCCGCGGGCGGGCCGCGCGGCTCGCCCCATCCGCGCCGCCGATCGCGCGGCGCGCCCCGCGCACGCCCCCACACCGGGGCGCCGGGTGGCCCGCCGCCCGCCGGACTGCGGGTTCGCCGACGGCGGGAGAGGCCACCGACCGATGGGCAAGATCATCCCCAACAAGGGCAGCACCGCGCGGGACCACCTCGCCAACGAGCGCACCTTCCTCGCCTGGGTGCGCACGGCCCTCGGGCTGGTGGGCCTGGGGGTGGTGCTCGAGCGCTTCGCCGCGGCCGAGCCCAAGGACGCGCCGTGGGCGACCCTGGGCGGCGCCCTGCTCATCGGGGCCGGCGGCCTGCTGCTCACCTACGGCTTCGGGCGCTACGTCATGGTGGCCCAGCGCCTGGAGCACGGGGAGTTCCCGGTGGCCCGGCGGGGCCCGCTCACGGTGGCGGTGGGCGCCAGCGCCCTGGTGCTGACGGCGCTGGTGTACGTGCTGCGGTAGGGCCCCCCCGCGGGCCGCACGCTCAGGGCTGCGTCGGCCCGCCGAGTTGAGCTACCGTCCGCCCATGACACACGCACACGTTCGACGGGTCGGCCCGTTACTGGGCCTTGGCCTCACGCTGGCGCTTCTGAGCGGCGCCCTCCCTGGCTGTGACGATGGGGCCGCCGAGCCGAGCCCGCCGGCAGACGCCGCCGTCGCGATGGACGGGGGCGCCGATCAGGCGATCCCGGACGCCGCGCCGTCCCAGGGGGAGCTGTCGGTGACGCCCGTGCGGGTGAGCCTGCTCAGCGCCATCGGCGAGACGGCCACCACCACCCTGACCTTGCGCAACGTGGGCGAGGGCCCGCTCAACGTCGCGGGGCTGGCCTTCGAGCCCCCCGTGCCCGTGTTCGCGCTGGCCGACGTGCCCGAGGGCCCCTTTGTCATCGAGCCGGGCGCCGAGCGGGTGGTGCAGGTCAGCTACACCCCCACCCAGGCCAACGGCGACAGCGGGCGCATCGTGGTGCGCAGCGACGACGCCGACGAGGGCGAGCTGGCGCTGCCCGTGGCCGGGCGCGTGCCCGAGGCGTGCCTGCAGGTCATGCCCGGCAGCATCGACCTGGGGCGGGTGCAGCCCGGCCAGAGCACGGGCCGGTTCCGCATCACCATCGCGAACTGCGGCGACTTCCCCATCACCCTCACCGACGTGCGGCTGGACGGCGCGGCGGGCTTCGGCTGGGAGAGCACCGACGGTCAGGATCCCGTGGGCCTGCGCCTCGAGGACGGCGGCGTCGTGAGCCTGCAGGTCTGGTACGACAACACCGATCTGCGCCCCGACGAGGTGGCGGCGGGCAACCTGATCATCGAGACCGACCGCGTGGACGTGCGGCCGGTGGTGGTGAGCCTCACGGCCCGGGGCGAGGGCCGCCAGGGCTGCGTGCTGACCCTGACGCCCGAGCGGGTGGCCTTCGGGGACGTGCGGGTGGGCACCGAGGCCGCCACCGAGCTGACCCTGGTGAACGAGGGCCTGGACCCCTGCGAGGTGCGCTCGCTGGCCATCGAGTCCCCCGACGGGCCCTTCGCCTACCGCGACGGCCCGGCCGACGGCACCGTCATCGAGAGCGGCGGCGTGGTGACCGTGCAGGCGACCTACAGCCCCAACCAGGCCACGCCCGTGGGCGAGCGCACCAACCTGTTCATCAACTACCGCGACGTGGTGCAGGACGAGAACCGGCGCATCTCGGTGGTGCTGATCGGGGTGGGCGCCGAGGCGCTCATCGGCGCCGATCCCTTCGACGGGCTGGACCTGGGCGAGGCCACGGCGCCCGCCGGCTGCGGCGGCCCGGTGCGGGTGGTGGCGGTGGGCAACGTGGGCTTCGTGCCGCTGAGCCTCACCGGCTGGGCCTTCGAGGGCGACGCCTGCGACCGCTTCGCGCTGCTCTCGGCGCCCGACGTGCCCGCCGAGGGCAAGCCGCTGGAGGCCATGCAGATGGAGCCCTTCACCTTCCAGTTCCAGCCGACGGTCGACGACGCCGGGGAGCTGTCGTGCTTCCTGGTGGCGCTGAGCGACGCGCAGAACAACAGCCGCCTGCGGGTGCGCCTGTGGGCCCAGGCGGTGGCGGAGGCCGAGACCACCCAGACCTTCACCATGGGCCGCGTGGGCGCCAACGACGTCGCCCGGTTCACCCTGCGCCGCGACGCGGTGCCCGAGTCCGTCACGGTGTTTGTGAATGGCGCGCCCAGCGACGCGGCTGGCTTTGATGAGGGCCGCAACGCCATCGAGTTCGCGCCCGCCGATCACCCCGCCCGCGGGGCCAACATCCGCGTGGTCTACGACGCGGTGTGCGAGGCGCCCCAGGAGCCAGCCGGGGGCTGACACCGCGCGCGCCTCGCGCAGGCACCGCGGCTTGGGGTCGACCGGTTGACTCGGCGGGCGGGCGGGCCCAGAGTGCGCGGCCAACTTTTTCGTGGGAGCGGCCGATGCGCGGTCTTCGTTTGTGGGTACTGCTGGGGGTGATCGCGGCCGGCTGTGACGACGGGGCCGAGGCGGGGGCCGCCGCGGCGCTGGACGCGGCGGCGCGCCTGGACGCAGCGGCTCAAGCGGACGCCGGGGGCCCGA
>JAUHVS010000772.1 GCA_030424955.1 bacterium
ATGACGACCGGCTCGCCCGCCCGCCCCTCCTGCGCGCCTACGCCGATCTCGGCGGCGACGTCGCCCTGCAGCGCGCCCTGGCCAGCGAGGGCCTGGCCCTGCTGGACGACTTCGCGCGCGCCGATCCCGAGCGCCTGCACCTGGCGCTGCCCATCGCGGCCTGGTCCGCGGACGCCGCGCTGCTCGATCGGCTGCTCGCCGCCGCGGCGCAGGCGCCGACGCCCGCCCACCGCCAGGCCGCGCTCAAGGCCCTGGGGAGCGTGCGCGATCCCGACCGGGTGCCCGACGCGCTGGACCGCTTCTTGAGCCCCGCGGTCCGGTCCCAGGACCTGTTCACCCTGCTGCGGCCAGCGTCGCAACGCCGCGCCACGCGGGCCCGACTGACCCGCTGGCTGGATCGGCGTTACCCAGCGGTGGTAGAAAAGGTGGGCCCTGAGGCTGCGGCGCACCTGCCGCGACTCTGGGCGGACGCGGCTTCTCGTGGCGAGCGAGAGCAGGTCGTGGCGTTCTTCGAATCGACCGAGCGGCGACCGCCGGGCGGCGAACGAATCTTGGGTCAGGTGCTCGAGGGCATCGATCGCAACATTCGCCTCGCACACCGATGCGGCCCTGACGTGGCCCGATTCTTGCTCAACGTCACGCCCCATCGCTCAATGTGAGCAAACGCACGGCGGGCAGTTTTTTGCACTGTCCGGTGAAATGTACGGAACATGACAGTCCTGAGTCCCGGGGCGCTCGGTCGCTGCGGGACAGTCTGGACTCGATGGAAGGAAGCTGCCCATGAAGACGACCGGGTCTCGGTTGTGGCGTCTCGGTCCCGCCCTGGGGCTGTTGGTCCTCTTTGCCAGCGCCCTCGCGGTTACGGGCTGCGACGACAACTTCACCACTGGCGCTGCGGCCAAGCTGGAGCTGAGCCCTGACCGGTTCCTGTTCCCGCGCGCGCAGTCCGGTGACGTCCTCGTGCGCGAGGTCGAGGTCGCCAACGGCGGCGCCGGCACGCTCAAGCTCATCGAGTTCAACCGTTCGAGCTTCGACCTCGACCAGTTCGCGCTCGAGTGGTTCCCGGGCGACGACGAGAGCCAGAAGTCCTCGGTCTTCCCCGGCGTCATCGACATCGAGCCCGACGCCCACATCACGCTGCGGTTGACCTATAACCCGGCGGACTCCAGCGGCGCCCGCGGCGACGTCAGCTTCCGCAGCAACGATCCCAACAACGGCAACGTCTCGATCCCCATCAGCTCGCCCCGCGGCGGCGCCGAGATCTTCGTGTCGCCCGACAGCGTCTCCTTCGGCCGCGTGCCGGCCGAGGCCAGCGCCGACGAGACCCTGACCATCAGCAACATCGGCTCCGAGGATCTCGTCTTCGAGGCCATGGTCATCGGCGGCTCCAGCGACTTCTCGGTGTGGGTCAACGGCGTGGACGTCGTGGCGGATCCCAGCGCCCTGGTCGATCCCGACGGCGACGGCAACCCCGGCCTCGCCCCCGAGGGCTCCTTCGCGGCCATCGTGCGCTACGCCCCGCCCACCGAGGGCCCGGACTCCGGTGAGCTCATCATCCGCAGCAACGACGCCAACCGCGCCGAGCTGGTCGTGCCGATCACCGCCAACGGCGCCGCGCCCTGCATCTCGGTCAGCCCGCCCACCCTTGAGTTCTCCGCAGCCCTCGTGGGCCGCGAGACCGTCAAGCCCGTGACCATCACGAGCTGCGGCCAGGAGGGCCTGATCGTCGGCAACATCCGCCTGAGCGACGACACCGCCCCCGCCTACACCCTCGTTGAGGACTTCGAGCTGCCGCTGAACCTGCCCGGCGCGACCCCCGAGAACCAGCCCACCGAGCTGATCGGCATCAACTTCCGCCCCGAGGCCGAGGACGCCTACGGCGGCCGCGTCATCATCGAGAGCAACGACGCCGCCACCCCGAGCATCGAGGTGCCCATCGTCGGCCGGGGCACCATCAACGAGTGCCCGGTGCCCGGCGTCGCTGAAGACAGCTACACCGTGCTGCCCCTCGACATCGTGACCCTGGACGCCAGCAGCTCCACCGACCCCGACGGCTCCATCGCGGAGTACGAGTGGGTGGTGGTCGAGCGCCCCGCGGGCAGCATCGCGCAGCCCGTCGAGAGCTTCTTCAACCCCAACCAGCCCGCCGACGGCGGCCCCCGCGACAACCTGAGCACGCCCCGGGCGCAGTTCTTCGTCGACCTCGCCGGCCAGTACGTCGTGGAGCTCCGGGTCACCGACAACCTCGACCTGGCGGCGCCCAGCGAGGCGTGCCCGGAGCCCATCGCGCGCGTCGAGATCATGGCCGAGCCGAACGAGGACATCCACGTCCAGCTGGTGTGGAACACGCCCCGCGACAACAACCAGGGCGACGACGACGGCACCGACGTCGACCTGCACCTGCTGCACCCCCTGGGTCAGCGCTGGTCGCAGGCGCCCCTCGACTGCTACTTCGCCAACAAGAACCCCGACTGGGGCCCCCCCGGCGCGGTCGCCAACCCGTCCCTCGACATCGATGACGTCAACGGCGGTGGCCCCGAGAACATCAACCTCGACGAGCCCGAGAACACCGCCGCCCTGGGCGCCCCCTACCGCATCGGCGTGCACTACTACCGCTCCGAGAGCTTCCTGGCGGGCGACTACGGCACCAGCACCGCGACCCTGCGGATCTACCTGGGCGGCCAGCTCGCCGACGAGTTCGAGCGCGACCTGGTGGCCACCGACAACTTCTGGGACGTCGCGGGCATCGAGTGGACCCCCGGCGACCGCCGCGTGGTGGCCATCAACCGCTTCTGGGACGACATCAACGACATCCCCTGATCGGCACCCCCGATCCCCCCTGGGCGCTCGGCCGGCCGGCCTGACGCGCCCGGCCCCTGGCCTCGCTGCCGGGGCCCCGCGCACGCACCCCAACCCAACGCTGGCAAGTCCACCCGCCGCGGCCTTCAGGTCACACCTGTGACCCCTAGGCCCCGCACGGACGCCCTGGGCGCCCCGCCCACGGCGCGATCTCCCACGGCCGCGCGCTC
>JAUHVS010000773.1 GCA_030424955.1 bacterium
CCCGACGGACGTGCTCAACCGCAGCCGCCTCAACCCCTTGACCCCCATCGACTTTCGTACCGGTGTGCCCATCGCCCGGGTGCGCCTGCCCGTCGAGCTGATCGGGGGGGCGGTGGAGCTCATCGGGGACCTGGGCGACGCGCAGGCCCTGGGCGACGTGGGCGCCGCGGCGCGGGTCCAGTGGGTGCTGGGGCCGACCGAGTGGAGCGTGAGCGGGCGCTACCGCCGTGACCAGCCCCTGATGCTGGGGGTGGACGGCAGCGCCGGCCTGGGGCCCTTCGATCTGTACGCCGAGGCCGCCCTGCTGCACGGCGGGCACCCCCAGCGCTGGACCGGCCGCTACCAGCTGCCCAGCGACGCGGCCATCGCCTCGGGGCCGGCGGACGCCCTGGCCGAGCTGCAGATCCCCACGGCGGTCGACCGCGACGACGACTGGATCCCGCAGGCCGTGGTGGGCGTGGAGTACCCCATCCAATACAGCGACCAGGACAGCGTCATCCTGGGCGCCGAGTACTTCTACAACGACGCCGGCTACAGCGACGCGGCGCTCTACCCCTGGCTGCTCACCACGGGCGACTTCCAGCCCTTCTACCTGGGGCGCCACGCGGCCGCGGCCTTCGTGGTGCTGGCGGCCCCCGGAGACTGGGACGACACCTCGTTCGTGCTGACCGCGCTGGCGAACCTCAGCGATCTGACGGGCGTCGCGCGGCTGAACATCAGCCACACCGTGCACCGCTATCTGTTCGTGGAGCCCTATGTGTCGGTGCCCTTCGGCGAGGCCGGCGGGGCGTACCGCTTCGCGTACACCGTCAGTGACGCGCAGGCCGGCTGGCTCAAGGACCTGGGCCAGCCCCTGCCCTTCGAGGGCGGGCTGACGATCCCCCCGTCGGTGCTGCAAGTGGGCCTGTGGCTGCGGGTGATGCTGTAGCCCGAGCGTGGCCGTTGGGCCCCGCCGAGCGAGCCGGGCTCAGCCGTCCTCCCACCCGTCGTCGTCATCCGCGGCGTCGAGCAGCCCCAAAGCGCCCGCCTCGCCCTCGACCACCGACAACCCACCGGCGCGCAGCGTGCCGATCCGCGCCATGATCTGGCCGATGGCGGTGCGCGCGGCGACCTTGAGCTCGCCGCGCCCGAAGAACGCGTCCGCCAGGCCCGTGAGCGCGGGCACCGCCGCCTCGCCGCCGCGGTCCCCCAGCAGGCGCACCGCTGCCAGACGCCGATCGGCCGGGCCGCTGTCGATGAGCAAGCACAGCGCGGGCGCTGGCAGCGCAGCCAGATCGCCGGCGGTCGCGGCGAGCCGCGCCTCGATCACCCCGAGCGTCTGGGCCTCCAGCCCCGGCACCTCGGCCGCCAGGGCGATCAGGGCGTCCTGCTGCGGGGCCGAGAGCGCCTGCCAGTGATCCTTGAGCAGGATCGACAGGTTGAGCTGACGCACCGCCGGGATGGGATCCCGCGCCCCGTTGCGCAGCAGCCGCGCCGGGAGGCCCACGCTGGGCGCTCGCAGGGCCCGCGCCAGCCTCGCCATGCTCCGCACCTGGGTACGCACCCACGGCTGGCTGTGCCGCGGCAGCCGCGCGGTCATGGCCTGCCCTTCAACCCGAAGCGCCAGCCCCGACACCAGCGTCCGCAGCCGGCCCCGCACGCCCTTGGTACAGAGCGCCACCACGAGCGGCCGTGGCCCCAGGATGCGCACCTCGGCGTCAAAGGGCGGATCACCGAGCTCGACGTCGCTGGGGGCGATCAGGCGCTGGATCCCCGTGAGGGCGGACTCCGCGCCGATCACCACCTCAGGCGACACGGCGGGCAGCGCGATGTGCACCGCCCAGCCGTCGTCGTCGCCGGTCATCGACACCTGGTGCCCGTCGATGCGCCCGCGGAACACACCATCGGGCTCGCGGGTGAGCCCCGCGTAGTTCAGCTCACGCCCCCGCTGGCGGGCCTTGCGCGCCGCCCGACGCCGCGCGGCCTTTGGATCGTCGTTCAGCGGCCGCTTGCGGGTCATGGCTGGTGCGCCAGGGGGTGCGCGGGCAGGCGCTGGTCCGACGGCCGCATCTCAGCGGTCCTGGGCCGGCGCGATGCGCTTGAAGGCGCCGGGCGTGGTCAGGCGCAGACCCTCGGCAGGCAACCCCTTGATGACCGTGGGCGCCGTAATCCGCTTCACGGGCGGTCGGCCGACGGGCCGCGGGGTCACAGCGGCGGGCTTGGGGGCGTCGGCCTCGGCCGGCGCGGGCCCTTCGCCACACTGGGTGCTGCCCAGGGTGCGCAGGGGCTCGGCGAGGTTGAACCGCTCCTGAAGCCAGCCGACGCAGCGGCTCTCGGTGAGGTCCTTGTGGTGCCCCGCCTCGGCGAAGATCCGCCAGCGCCCCGCCTCAGCGCGGGCGCCCCAATACACCACCTGAGAGGGCGGATCGTCGTCGCGCTCGCCACGCTTCACGAAGGCCCGGCGCTCACAGAGCAGGGCCTCGTTGCCCACCCGCGCGACCACCTTCACCTGCCGCGTGACCATCCGGTGCGAGCCCGTAATCTTTCGGAAGCGCTTGTGGCGGGGGTAGCCATCGGTCGCCCCGTAGTAACACTCGATGGGGTCGTAGAAGAGGCTCTGCTGGCCGAACAGATCTTGCGCGTTGTAGGCCGCTGTAGACGCCTGCAGCAAGGCCTCGGGCGGGAGGCTGTCGGACACGATGCGCTCCACCCCTCCCGCGCCGGCCGCTGGCGCCGCGCTGGGCGCCGACGCACCCGGCGCGATCTCCGCCGCTGGCGTGTCTGCGGCGGGCCAGCTGAGGCCGAGGGGACCGCGCAGCGCCCAGGCCGCCACCGCCAACACCCCGATGGCCAGCCCCAACCACAGCCCGGCCCGGGCGCGCCGTGGCGCCGTCAGGGGCGCCTCGTCGAGGGGCAGCTCGATCCGACCCGAGCTCTCGTAGAGTTGGGTGCGGTCCATCTGCATCAGCCGCGCCCGGGCCGCGCTGCTCAGGGCCGCCTGGCCGCGCTTCACCGGCGCCGCGGTCAAGAAGTTCAGCAACCAC
>JAUHVS010000774.1 GCA_030424955.1 bacterium
TGCTGGTGGTGCCGGTGGGCGGCGGGGCCCGCGGGGTTCAGGCCCTGGCGAAGGCCGTCGTGGACGCCCTGGCCGAGGCGGGCGCCCCGTGAGGCCGCCCACCGCGCGCCGCTGCACGGGGCGCCCGTGACCTGGGGCTGGGCGCTGCTGCTCGTGGAGTGGGCGGTGCGCATCGGCGCGGTGCCCCTGGTGGGGCGGCGCCACACCCCCCACGCGGCGGCGGCCTGGCTGGCGGTGATCTTCGCGGTGCCGCTGCCGGGGCTGCTGCTCTACTGGTTCGTGGGCACCGAGCGCCTGCCGCGGCGGCGCATCCAGCGGCGGGCCGGCGTGCCGCGCACCCGGGGCATGGGCCTGGCCCGCGTCGCCCCGCACGCGGTCGCCCTCCTGGAGCCGGCCGAGCGCCACGTGCTGGCCCTGCGCAGCGATCTCAGCGACTTCCCGCTGGTGGGCGGCAACGCCGTGCACCTCATCGACGGGGCCGCGGCCTTCATCGATCAGCTGGTCGCCGACATCGACGGCGCGCAGGACCACGTGCACCTGCTGTTCTACATCTACGAGGACGACGCGGTGGGCCGCCGGGTGGCCGACGCCCTCGCCCGGGCCGCCGCCCGGGGGGTGGTGTGCCGGCTGCTGCTCGACGACACCGGCTCGGCCAACTTCCTGCGGCGCCGGGCCGAGGGCTACCGGGCCCAGGGGCTGCAGATCGCAGCCTCGCTGCCCGTGAACCTGTGGCGCTTCTTCCTGGCCCGCATCGACCTGCGCAACCACCGCAAGATCGCGGTGGTGGACGGCCACATCGGCTACACCGGCTCGGCCAACATCGTGGACGCGCGCTACGGCCACAAAGACCTGGAGTGGCTCGACGCGATGGTGCGCCTCACGGGGCCGGGGGTGCACCAGCTGCAGCAGGTGTTCCTGGAGGACTGGTGGCACGACGCTGGGGAGTCCCTGGCGGATCCGCGCTGGATGCCGCCCCTCACCGCGCCCCCCGGGCCCGACCGCGTGCAGGCGGTGCCGAGCGGCCCGAGCGAGCCCATGGAGGCGTTCCCCCAGTTGATCCTGGCGGCGCTGCACGGCGCGCGGCACCGGGTGGTGCTGACGACGCCCTACTTCGTGCCCGATGAGCCGATCCTGGTGGCGCTGCAGATGGCCGCCGCCCGCGGCGTGCAGGTGGATCTGGTGGTCCCGCGGCGCACCGATCACCGGGTGGTGGGGGCCGCCGGCCGCGCTTACTTCCAGCCGCTGCTCGACGCCGGCGTGCACGTCTGGCGGCACCACTCGGCGATCCTGCACACCAAGTCGCTGACCGTGGACGACACCTTCGCCGTCTTTGGCTCGGGCAACCTGGACGTGCGCTCGCTGTACCTGAACTACGAGCTGAGCCTGCTCATGCCGGGGCGCGACATCACCGAGCGGGTGCGGACCCTGCAGACCGCCTACATGCAGGACTGCGAGCCGCTGAACGCCGAGCGCTGGCGGGCGCGGCCCTTCTGGCGCTGGGCCCCGGAGCAGGCCGCCAAGCTGCTCAGCCCCATCTTGTAGACCGCCGCTTGGCGGCGGCGCCGTTGATGTTCCTGTGCGGGCTGGCCCGTGGTAGGTAGGAGCGTCCTGAGATCAACGAGGAGGGCCCCGTGGACAGCCTGTTCAGCCAGAGCGCCTACATCCTGGTCTTCAAGGCCCCCACCTTGGACGAGCTGGCCAAGGTGCTCGCGCCCTTCGGGCCGCTCGGCCCCACCGAGGCCCCCGCGGACGGTCACTGGGCCCTGGGCGGGGCGTCCTTCATCATCGACCACCCCGAGGGGGGCGGGCGCGTGCTGGTGGACGTGGTCGACAAGCGGTGGCCCGACGACATGGGCGATCCCGTGCAGGACCCCGTGCTCTTCGCCGCGTGGTCGGCGGGCGGCTTCGGGCCGGCGGTGTTCCCGGGCAACCTGGAGCGCGCCGGCAAGCAGGCGTGGGCCTGGCGCCAGGCCAGCGGCGCCGTGCGCAGCCACCAGGCCTTCGTGCGCCTGCGCAGCACCTTCGGCGAGGCCGGCCCGCCCGAGGGCCACGACGCCCGCCAGGAGCTGCTGTTCCTCACCCGCATCGCGCAGCCGATCCTCGCGCTGCAGACGAGCCTGGCGTTCTTCGATCCCAGCGGCGAGACCCTGCGCCCCCGCGGGTTCGTCGACCAGGCCCTGGCCGACTGCGACGCAGACGGCGTCGCGCCGCTGGACCTGTGGATCAACGTGCGCATCGGCCGGCTGACCGACGGCTGGATGCTCATGGACACGGTGGGCATGGGCCAGCTGGGCCTGCCCGACATCGAGGCCTGCTTCAAGGCCGACGCCTACACCTTCGAGGCCGTCGACAGCTTCCTGCGGCAGGTGTCGGAGTACCTGGTGGACGCCGGCGACGTGCTCGGCAACGGCGACGGCATCGAGGGCCCCGGCGGCATCAGCTGGGAGTGCGTGCGGGCCGAGCAGGGCCTCAACGCGCCGCCCCGGGCCACCGTGCGGCTGCTGCCCGAGGACGGCGTGGAGCGCACCCGGCAGGTGCTCGACGCCCGGCCCATGGCGGCGGTGGTCGAGGCCGCCAAGGCCGAGTTCGCCCGCCACCAGGCCGAGCGCACCGTCGGGCTCGACCTCGACGGCGCCGACGGCGAGGGCGACGCCTGAGCGGGGCGGGCGCCTCGCGCGCCACCGCCCCGTCCCCCCCACGGCCCGCCCGGTGACCGCCACCCGGTGACCGCCACCCGGTGACCGCCACGCCTTCGCTGCGTGCCCGCCCGCCTGTGTTCGCCCAGGGCCGCCCCGTCGCGGCGCTCATTCGGCGCCCGGGCCCGACGTTCACCCGGCGTTGCCGGGCCGGGTGTGGCCCGACCCAGGGTCAATCCCCCGCCACCGCTGGACCCCCGCGCGTCGCCGACCGATGGCCCGGGAGTCCTGGAAGGCATGCGTCGGAGGGGCCGATGGGTCAGGCGATTCCACAGCTATGGTCGGAGCTGGACCTGGGCGCCGTGCGCGCGTGGCGCCGGGCGG
>JAUHVS010000017.1 GCA_030424955.1 bacterium
TCAGCATCCTCGACGAGGATCGCCTCACCACCGAGACCACCATCACCGAGCTGATGGGGCGCGACGCGCAGGCCCGCTATCACTTCGTGATGCACCGGGCCGATGAGGCCAGCGCCGACGAGCTCGACATCTGATGTAGGGGGCGCGGCGCGCGCCGGGGTCACCGGGCGCGCGCCAGGGTGGGCGGCTGGCCCGGGCGGCTACTGGCCCAGGCGCACCAGGCGGCCGGGGCGCTGGCCGGTGAGCTGATCGTCGGCGATGACCTGCTCGCCCGCGACGAAGGTGGCCACGTACCCGTGGGCGTCCTGCATCAGCCGGCGCCCGCCCGCGGGCAGATCCTCCACCATCCGGGGGCGGTCGAGCCGCAGCCCGGCGTGGTCGATGATGTTCAGATCCGCCCGCTGACCCACCGCGATGCGCCCACGATCGGTGAACCCGATGTGATCGGCGCCGTCGGCGGTGAGCATCTGCACCACCCGCTCCAGGGGCAGGCGATCCTTGGCGCGGTCCCGGGCCCAGTAGCTCAGCAGGAAGGTCGGGAAGCTGGCGTCGCAGATGGTGCCCACGTGGGCGCCGCCGTCGCTCAGCCCGGGCAGGGCCAGCGGGTGGCGCAGCATCTCGCCCACGTCGTCCAGGCTGCCGTTGGCGTAGTTGAACACCGGGAAGTACAGCAGCTCCTTGCCGCCATCCATCAGCATGGCGTCGAGCAGCACCTCCAGCACGGTCTTCTTCTCGGCGTAGGCCTGGGCCAGCAGGCTGTCGGTGCGATCGGGCTCGTAGTTGAAGCCCTCCTTGAACCGGAACAGCCGCATGGCCACGAAGTCCACGTTGGCCAGGAACTCGTCGACCATCGGCGGCAGGTTGCTGCCGTCCCCGGTCATGCGATCGGGCTTCTCGGCCAGCAGCCGGGCGCGCACCTCGGGCTTGCTGAGCTCGGCGACCTGCTCGGCCAGGGGCAGGTGGCTGATGGCCTTGTAGCTCGGGTGGCCCATGAAGGGGTGGAAGGTGGCCTGCAGGCCCAGCAGCACGCCGATGCCGCGGGCGCCCACCTGCAGCTTGATGGGGAAGCCCGCCGCGGTGGCGGCCTCGGCGCGGCGCATGATCTTGCGCCACTGCTCGGTGTCGCGGTTGCGCTGGATGAGCGACACCGACATGCGCTTGCCCTTGCCCGCGCGGGCCATGGCCTCGAGCACGTCGAACTCGCCCTCGAACTCGTCCTTGCCGTCGTTGATGTCGAAGTCGCTCACCGCCTGCAGCGTGCCGTGGGGCAGGCCGTCGAGGGCCTCGGCGATGCCGGCCAGCTCGCGGGCGTCCGCCTCGCTGGCGGGGGTGGCGGCGCCGTCCACGCTGCGGTGGTTGTCGCTGCGGCCCGTGCTGAAGCCCACCGCGCCGGCCGCGAGGGCCTCGCGCACCAGGTCGCGCATGGCGGCGATGTCGGCGTCGGTGGCGGGCTCATCGGCCAGCGCCCGGTCGCCCATCACGAACACCCGCACGGCGTCGTGGGGCACGTGCAGGGCGTAGTCGATGGTGCGCGGCGTGGTCTCGAGGGCGTCCATGTACTCGGGGAAGGTCTCCCACGCCCACTTGATGCCCTCCGACAGCGCCGTGCCTGGGATGTCCTCGACGCCCTCCATCAGCTCGATGAGCCGCTGGCGATCGCTCGCCCGGCAGGGGGCGAAGCCCACGCCGCAGCTGCCCAGCACCGCGGTGGTCACGCCGTGGTAGACGCTGGGCGCCAGATCGGCGTCCCACGAGATCTGGCCGTCGTAGTGGGTGTGGATGTCGACGAAGCCCGGGGTGACGATGTGCCCGCCGGCGTCCACGATCCGCGCGGCGTCCCCCGCGAGGCCCGGCTCGACGGCCACGATGCGGCCGCCCTTGACGCCGATGTCAGCGGCGCGCGGCGCCGCCCCCGTGCCATCCACCACCGTGCCGTTGACGATCTTCAGGTCGAACTGCTGCGCCATCTGTGCCCCCTCTGTGACCCCACACACCTGGGCCCAGCTGGCCCAGCGAATTCGGACGCCAGAGAGTGGCACGGGCGGGCGCTGCATCCAAGACCGCGGCGGCGTCGCGCGCGGTGGAGGGCCCGCAGGCTCAGGCGGGGAAGTGCTCGTCGAGCTGCTTGTCGACCCCAGCCTTGATCTTGCCAGCGATGAGCCGCGCCGCGAAGCCCAGCTTGAGGTTGAGGGAGACGTGGGTGTCGGTCACCCGGGCGTCGCCGCTGACGCCCTTGCCCTTCACGTTGGCCACGTCGCCCTTGAAGTCGATGCCGATGCCGTACCGGCTGCGCAGGCTGTCGGCGAGGGTCTTGAGCTTGCCCAGGGCCTCGTCCTTGGTCATGCCGTGGGCGCGGGACACGTTGATGTCGCTCATGGAGTTCGCTCCGTGGGTCGGGGCCGCGGGCGCGCCGGGCCGGTGATGCAAGGTGTCAGGGGTGAGCCGGCGGCGCGGGGCGCGGCTCAGTACGCCGAGTTGCTCTTCTTGCCGGTCACGATGGCCACCGAGGCCGAGGCCCCGATGCGGTTGGCGCCGGCCGCCACCATGCGGGCGGCGTCCTCGGTGCTGCGCACGCCGCCGCTGGCCTTGACGCCCATCTCGCTGCCCACCACGCGGCGCATCAGCGCCACGTCCTCGGCCGTGGCGCCGCCGCCCCCGAAGCCCGTGCTGGTCTTCACGAAGGCCGCCCCCGCCGCCTTCGACAGCGCGCTGGCGATGACCTTCTCTTCGTCGGTGAGCTTGCTGGTCTCGAGGATGACCTTCACGGGCACCGGGCGCGCGGCGTCCACCACGGCCTTGATGTCGTCGTGCACCAGGGCGAGCTCGTTGCTCTTGAGCGCCCCGATGTTGATCACCATGTCGATCTCTTTGGCCCCGCAGCGGATGGCCTCGCGGGTCTCGAAGGCCTTGGCGTTGGGGGTCATGGCCCCCAGCGGGAAGCCCACCACCGCGCACACCGGCACGCCGCTGCCCGACAGGAACTGCGTCATCAGCCGCACGTTGGCGGAGTTGACGCACACCGTCGCGAAGCGGTGCTGGCGCGCCTCCTCGGCCAGGGCGAACAGCTCGTCGCGGCTGGCCTCGGGCTTGAGCAGCGTGTGATCGATCTTGGCGGCCAGATCGTGGTCCACCTTGCCGGTGTGCAGGCCGGCGCCGATGCGCCCCGCCCCGGCCCGGGCGATGGCCCGCGCGTCCTCGGGCCGGCGCACCGCGCACATGCCACAGCCCGAGCAGGCGTCGGGCTCCTCGGTGCACGGGATCTGCCGCAAGGCCTGCGGGCTGTGGGTCTCGAGGCTCGCCGGCGCCTGAGCGCGCGTATGTCCCGGACCCTGACCACCCGCCATCAGCCGGGCGCGCACCTGCTGTGCGATGAGTTCAACCAGCGCGTCGTCTGCGTTCATGGGGCGGGATGGTAGTCGCCCCCCGAGCGCTGCGCCAGTGCGCACGCGGCCCCGACGAACAACACGCGCCGCCGCTGGCGCCGGCCCCCCCGACCCGGTAGCGTGCCTGGCATCAGCGGACAAGGCACTGAGAGCGCGTCACCGGCGCCCCCGAGGCTCGGTGGTGAGCGCCGGCTCTGTGTCTCACCGCCACCAGGAGGGGCCATGCGGAGAGCGATGTGCGTGGGCCTGTTGGCCTTGGCCGCCGTCGGGTGCGACGACGCCGAGGACAACAGCGCCACCTTCGACCAGGGCGTCACCCTGGACCAGGGCCGCCTGGATGGGTCGACGGACGGGCCCAGGGCCGACGCCAGGCCAGCCACCGACCAGGGCCCCACGCCCGACCAGGGCCCCACGCCCGATCAGGGCACGCCCCCCGATCAGGGCGCGCCCCCCGATCAGGGCCCTCGGCCTGACCAAGGCCCGGCCCCCGCCGCGCCCCTGCGTGCGGGCCGCCTCAACTGGACCGGCGGGCCCACCGGGCGCGGCGGCATCCCCCTGAACTACACCGGCGAGGGCATCCGCCTCGAAGGGAGACTGACGCCATGAAGCGCACCTTGGGCGCCGCCGCGGCGCTGTTGTTGGCGACGCCGGCCTGGGCCGAGCCGTTGCTCACGTTTGAGGGCACCCTCACCACCGACGCCGGCGTGCCCCTCGAGGGCCCGGCGGATCTGACCTTCGCGCTCCACGTGGGCGCCGAGGACAGCGAGCCGGTGTGGATCGAGACCTGGCCCGACGCCGACGTCATCTCGGGGCAGGTGCTGGTCACCCTGGGCGCCATCGAGGCCCTGCCCGAGGACGTGTGGGCCGAGGACGCCCTGTACCTGTCGGTGACCTTGGACGACGAGCCCCTGGGCGCGCAGCGGATCACCGCGGTGCCCCAGGCGCTGATGGCCCTGGAGGCCCTCGACGTCACCGGCCGGGCGATCCACCCCGCCAGCGTCAGCATTGGCGACACCATGGTCATCGACGGCGACGGCCGGTGGATCGGCGACGTGGCCGGCCTGCAGGGCGAGCCGGGGCCACAGGGCGAGCCGGGCATCCAGGGTGAGCCCGGCCCCCAGGGTGAGGCCGGCCCCCAGGGTGAGCCCGGCCCCCAGGGTGAGGCCGGCCCCCAGGGTGAGGCCGGCCCTCAGGGTGAGGCCGGCCCTCAGGGTGAGGCTGGCCCTCAGGGTGAGGCCGGCCCCCAGGGTGAGGCTGGCCCCCAGGGTGACGTGGGCCCGCAGGGACCCGTCGGTCCCCAGGGTGACGTGGGCCCGCAGGGACCCATCGGCCCCCAGGGTGAGCGCGGGCCGCAAGGTGTGGCCGGCCCTCAGGGCGTCGCGGGCCCCCAGGGCATCGCGGGCCCCCAGGGCATCGCGGGCCCCCAGGGCGACCGCGGCCCGCAGGGTGACCGTGGCCCGCAGGGCGAGCAGGGCCCCATCGGGCTGCAGGGCCCTGAAGGCCCCCCGGGGCCAGAGGGTCGCCAGGGCCCCATCGGCCTCAACGGCGCGCCGGGCGCCGTCGGCCCGGCTGGCCCCGCTGGCCCCGCTGGCCCCGCTGGCCCCGAGACCGCCTACGGCGACGGCAGCGGGGGCGTGGTGGTGATCGCCGCCGACACCATGTGGACCGACACCGACCCCGCCAACACCGACTTCAGCCGCTTCGAGCTGGCTGCCGGCGCGACGCTGTCGGTGCCGGCCGGCACCCGCATCCGCACCACGGAAGACCTGGTCATCCACGGCCTGCTCATCGTGCGCCCGGTCACCGACGTGGCGGGGCTGCTGCCCGAGCGCGGCATCGCCGACACGGTGGCGACGCGCAGCACCCCCGGGGGCGGCCTCGCCCGGCCCGACAGCGTGGGCGTGCGCCCGCAGGCGGGCGGCGACGGCTACCCCAAGGGCGCCGGCCACGCCGGCGTGGGCGGCGGCAGCCTCGTGCTCATCGCGGGCGGCACGCTGACCATCGCGGGCACCGTCGAGGCCGACGGCGGCCACGCCATCGACGCGCCCAACAGCGCCGGCTCCGGCGGCGGCGGCGGCGGCATGCTGTGGCTGGGCGGCCGCTTCGGCCTCGCCATCACCGGCACCCTGAGCGCCCGGGGCGGCGACGGCGCCGCCGCGCGGGACGGCAGCCGCGGTGGCGGCGGCTCGGGCGGCGGCGGCCTCATCCGCGTCGTCGGTATCGGCGCCGCCGATCAGGCCTTCGCGGCCAACGTCTCGGCCGGCACGCCCGGCGATCCCGCCGGCGGCGGCGCCGCGCCCGGTGGCCCGGGCGGTGGCCTGGCCGGCCTGGGCGGCCTGCCCGGTCAGCCGGGTGAGCCAGGCCTCGTGCTTCGCACTGACAGCGGACAACCCAGCGCTGAGCTGTTCTAGGAGGGGTCATGGAAGGCTTCATCGGTCAGATCATCATGTTTGGCGGCAACTTCGCGCCCCGTGCCTGGGCGCTCTGCCAAGGCCAGCTCTTGCCCATCGCCCAGAACCAGGCGCTGTTCTCGATCCTGGGCACCAGCTACGGCGGCGACGGACGCACCTCGTTCGGGCTGCCCGACCTGCGCGGGCGGGTGCCCATCGGGCCCGGCCGGCACCCGGGCAGCGCGAGCGACCACCGGCTCGGCGTGCAGGGCGGCCGTGAGTTTGTCACGCTGACGGCCAATGAGCTGCCCAACCACACGCACGCCACGCAGCTCGCGACGGCCGGCGCCCAGGCAGACGAGGCCACGGCCGCTGGCCGCTTCCTGGCGCCCGCCCGGGTGGACACCTTCTCGCAGACCGGCGGGGGCGGCGCGCTCGCGGGCTTGACCGTCGACGCCACCGGCGGCCAGGCGGCCTTCGACATCCGCCAGCCCTACGTCGCCGTGAACTTCATCATCTGCCTGCAGGGCGTCTTCCCGTCTCGGGCCTGAAGGGGGTGCGCATGCAGCGACGGCAGTTCTTGAAGGCCGGCACGGTGGCCCTCGCCGCGACCGGCGCCTCGACCGCGGGCCTGGGCACGGCCTGGGCGCGGGGCCGGGGCGACGCCCTGCGCGTGGCGCCCCACGGCGACATCGCCGATGACGCCGCCCTGGTGGCCGACGTCGCGGGCGTGCCCGTGTGCGTCTGGGCGGCGACGACGGGCGGCTGCCCCTCCGTCGGCGGCGCCGTCGATCTGGCCCAGGTGCAGGCCCTGACCTGGCTGCGGCCGGGCCAGGCGCCGCGCCCCGTGAGCCTGCGCGCCGCGCGCCGCGGCCTCATCCTGCCCCTGGCGGGCAGCCCGGGCGCTGGCCTGCGCGTCGAGGCCGCGCCCGCGGCGCTCGCCAACACCTGAGCGGCGCCCAGCGCAGCCATCCACCTGCTCAAGCGGGCACCTGCTCAACCGTTCACCTGAACAATCGTCACCTGAATACTTGATCAGGTAAAAATCCCGCGCTACCACTGTGCGCATGGCACAGCACACTGGCACTGCGGATCTCCCCCTGCACCACGGCCGCGTCCCCGGCTGGCTCGCCGCGCGCATGGCGCGCCTGGGCCGGGTGGTCGTCGAAGCCCTGGTCCTCGAGTACGGCCGCGACGAGGTGCTCCGGCGCCTCGCCCACCCGTTCTGGTTCCAGGCGCTCGGCTGCGCCATGGGCATGGACTGGCACTCGTCGGGCATCACCACCAGCGTGCTGGGGGCCCTCAAGCGGGGCCTCGCCCCGGTGGCCGATGAGCTGGGCCTGCACGTCTGCGGCGGGCGCGGGCGCCACAGCCGCGCCACCCCCAGCGAGCTGATGGCCCTGGGCGCCCGCACCGGCGTCGACGGCGCGGCCCTGGCCCGCACCAGCCGGCTGGTGGCCAAGGTCGACGCCGCCGCCGTGCAGGACGGCTTCCAGCTCTACCTGCACAGCTTCATCGTCACCGACGATGGCCGCTGGGCCGTGGTGCAGCAGGGCATGCAGGCCCAGGGCCGCTACGCCCGGCGCTACCACTGGCTCGGCGAGGGGCTGCGCAGCTTCGTCGACGATCCGCACCAGGCCATCGAGGGCGCGCCCCGCGGGGCGATCCGCAACCTGGCCGACACCCGCGCCAGCGACGCCCGCGCCGACATCCTGCAGTGGGTGCAGCGCGGCCCCGACGCCGCCACCGACGCGCTCCGCAGCCTGCAGGCCCGGCCGGCGCCGTGCCACCTGCGCCTGCCCGCCGATCACGCGGTGGCCGCCGCCCACATCGACGAGCGGCGCTTCCACGCCACCCTCGCGGCGGCCGCCAGCGTCGCGCCCACCGACTTCGAGGGCCTGCTGCTCACCCCCGGGCTGGGCGCCCGCACCCTCGAGGCGCTGGCCCTGGTGAGCGAGCTGGTGCACGGGGCGCCCAGCCGGTTCAGCGATCCCGCCCGCTTCGCGATGGCCCACGGGGGCAAGGACGGCCACCCCTTCCCGGTGCCCCTCAAGGTCTACGACGCCACCCTGCGGGTGATGCGGGGCGCCGTCGAGGGCGCCCGGCTGGGGCAGGCCGACACCCTCGCCGCGCTCAAGCACCTCGACCAGGAGGCCCGGCGCCTCGAGGGGGTCGTCGCCGGGCAGGGCGTCGAGGCCTGGATGGCCGGCGAGCGGGCGCGGTCCTGGCGCTACGGCGGGCGCACGGTGTTCGGGTACGCCGAGCCGCCCGGTGGGCGCGCGCCCCGGCGCGCCGCGGGCGAGCGGGAGGCCGAGGGGCCCGCCGATCTGACCCACGCCAGCCCCACGCCGCCGGCGCGGGGCCGCCACAGCGCACGCCGCGCCCGGGCCTTCGCGCAGCCGAGCCTGCCCGGCTTGTGACCACCCCGTGCCGGGTCCGCGCCAAGGGCGCCCGGCGTTTGCCTCGCTCCAGGCCTTCTGGCAAGGTCCGCGCGCTTTTGCGCCCGGGGGGACACATGGGACACAGGATGATCGTGGGGCTCGGCCTCGCTGCGGTGATGGCCAGCGTCGGCTGCGCCGAGACCGAGAACGTGGGCGTGGCCGACGCGCGCACGCCGCCGCCGGCGGCCTGCGTCGACCTGGACCGCGACGGCTACGGCGAGGGCGACACCTGCCGCGGCCCCGACTGCAACGACGACGACAACCGGGTCAACCCAGGCGCCCTCGAGGTCTGTGACGGCCTCGACAACGACTGCAACGGCGCGGTGGACGACGACCTGGTGGGCCGCGACTGCGCGCTGACCCGGGGCGTGTGTGCCGGCAGCCGCCAGCGCTGCGTCGAGGGCGCCTGGACCGCCTGCGGCGGCCAGGTCAGCTACGGCGCCGACTTCGAGGCCGACGAGGTCGCCTGCGACCGCCTCGACAACGACTGCGACGGCTTCACCGACGAGAGCTGCCCGTGTGATCCCGGCGCGACCCAGGCCTGCGGCGAGGGCGAGGGCGAGTGCCGGCAGGGCACCCAGACCTGTGAGGGCGCCGAGTGGGGCCCCTGCATGGGCTCGGTGGCGCCGGCCGCCGAGACCTGCGATGGCCGCGACGAGGACTGCGACGGCACCATCGACGAGGCCCTGAACATGCTGCCCCCCGACTGCCCCCTCACGGTGGGGGTGTGCGCGGGCGCGACGCAGCGCTGCGAGGGGGCCCAGGGCTGGAGCACCTGCGGCGCCCAGGAGTACGGCGCCCAGTGGGTGGCCGAAGAGGGCGCGGCCCACTGCGATGAGCTCGACAACGACTGCGACGGCCGCACCGACGAGGGCTGCGGCTGCGCGCCCGATGGGGCGGAGCAGGCCTGCGGCAGCGACGTGGGCGCCTGCCTGCCCGGCCTGCAGGTGTGCGCCGGCGGCGCCTGGGGCGAGTGCCGCGGCGGCAACCCGTCGGTGGCCGAGACCTGCAACGGCGTCGATGACGACTGCGACGGCACCGTCGATGAGTCCCTGGTCGCCCCGCCGTGCGCCCGCGCCCAGGGCGTGTGCGCCGGCGCGGTGAAGGCCTGCGGCGGCGCCGAGGGCTGGCTGGCCTGCACCCCCGACACCTACATGGCCCACGACGCCAACTTCGTGGCCGACGAGACCGCCGAGCACTGCGATCGCCTCGACAACGACTGCGACGGCAACACCGACGAGGCCTGCCAGTGCGTCGACGGCGAGGCCCAGAACTGCGGCACCAACGAGGGCGCCTGCACCCAGGGCCGCCAGGTCTGCGTGGGCGGCCGCTTCGGCCCCTGCGACGGCGTGGGCCCCGTGGCCGAGGTGTGCAACGACGTCGACGACGACTGCGACGGCCGCCTGGACGAGTCCCTGGACGCCCCCGCCTGCGCCCTCGAGGTGGGCGTCTGCAACGGCGCGACCGCCCGCTGTGTGGCCGGCCAGTTCGTGGCCTGCGGCGCCGAGAGCTACGGCCCCGCGTGGCAGGCCAACGAGACCTTCTGCGACGAGCGCGACAACGACTGCGACGGCCGCACCGACGAGGGCTGCGACTGCGTCGACAACGCCGTGCAAGGCTGCGGCACCAACGAGGGCGCCTGCAGCCGCGGCACCCAGACCTGCGTCGGCGGCGCCTGGGGGCCCTGCGAGAACAGCGTCGAGCCCGTCCCCGAGGTCTGCGACGGGGTCGACAGCGACTGCGATGGCGCGGTCGACGAGGACGTCGTGGCCCCCGCCTGCGCCAACCAGCAGGGCGTGTGCACCGGCGCGGCCCAGCGCTGCCTGGGGGCCGCTGGCTTCTCAGGCGCCTGCGGCGCGGCGGAGTACGGCGAGGACTGGATCGCCCAGGAGACCGACGCCGACTGCGACGGCCGCGACAACGACTGCGACGGGCAGACCGACGAGGCCTGCGAGTGCGTGGTGGGCGGCGAGCGCCCGGTGTGCGGCAGCGCCGTGGGCGCCTGCGAGCCCGGCCTGCTGCGCTGCGAGGCCGGCCGCTTCGCCGAGTGCGAAGGCGCCGTCGCGCCGGTGCCCGAGACCTGCAACGGCGTCGACGACGACTGCGACGCCACCACCGACGAGAACCTGGCGCGCCCCGCCTGCGCGCTGCAGGTCGGGATCTGCGCCGGCACCACCGCCGTCTGCGCGGGCGCGGACGGCTTCGGGCCCTGCGCTGCGGGCGCCGGCTACCCTGGCGACTTCGTGGCCGCCGAGGGCGACGCCCAGTGTGACGGCCGCGACAACGACTGCGACGGCGCGGTGGACGAGGGCTGCCTGGCCCCGCTGGTGCTCATCAACGAGCTGTACTTCGACGGCCCCGGCCGCGACGGCCCCAACGAGTTCATCGAGCTGTATGGCCTGCCCGGCGAGTACCTCAACGGGCTGGTGCTCGAGGCCGTCAACGGCAGCAACGGCGAGGTCTACACCCGCATCCCGCTGGCGGGCCAGGTGCCCTTCAACGGCTACTACGTCATCGTCGAGGCCGGCACCGAGGCCAACCCCGGCGCCAGCGGCACCCTGCGCGACATCGCCAACCTGGTGGTGCGCGGCGCCGATCTGCAGAACGGCCCCGACAGCCTGCGCCTGCTGTGGAACGGCCAGGTCATCGACGCCGTGGCCTACGGCGACTTCGGCGCCGGCGACGTGGCCGCGGGCGAGGGCGATCCCGCCCCCGACGCGGTGGACACCAGCATCGGCCGCGTCGAGGACGGCCGCGACACCGACGACAACGCCAGCGACTTCGCCGTGCAGGCCCGCCCCACCCCCCGCGGCGCGCCCCTGCCGCGGATCCACGTGGCGCTGCGCTGGGAAGGCGCCACCACCGACTTCGACCTGCACCTGCTGCGCGAGGGCGCCTGGCAGTCCGAGAACGACTGCTACTACGGCAACCGCACCCCCGCCTGGGGCCCCAACGGCGAGCGGGGCGATCCGCGGCTGGAGCGCGATGACGCCGAGGGCTTCGGCCCGGAGTTCACCGACTACGTCAACCCGACCGCCGGCCGCTACCTGGCCCAGGTGCACTACTTCACCGGCAGCCTGGAGCCCATGGCCGGCCCCGACACCGCCGAGCTGACCGTGTTCGTCGACGGCGCGCTGGTCTACACGGGGCAGCGCCAGCTGGACGCCGCCGCGCCGTACTGGGCGGTGGCGCAGATCGACGTCGACGGCGACGGCAACATCGTGGTGGGTGAGATCGACCTGGCCGACCAGGTGCCCTTCGACAACTGATCCGGGCTGAGGGCGGGCGAGCCGCGGGGCCGGGCCACTCCGGCGATCGGCCACCCGCTGGCCGGCCCGCGCGGGGCGCCGCCTGGCTCAGGGTGAGCTCGGCCTGCGGAGCGGGCCTCTACCAGCCGAAGCAGGCCTGCAGCTGGGCCCCGCACAGGGCCTCGACGCAGGCCATGTCCCGGCAGCCCTGCGCGTACACACACCCATCCAACGCCTCGACCTGGGCCTGCGCCACCGGCGCGCCCTGCTGGTAGCAGCGGGTGTAGCAGTCGGGGGCGTTGGGCCCGCACTGCTCGAAGCAGATGAACACCTCGGCGCAGGCCAGCCCGGCCCCCGGGGCGCCGGCCCCAGGCGCGGGGGGCGCAGCCGCCGCCGGCGCGCCGCCGGTGCAGGCGGCCAGCTCAGCGCCGCACACCTGCTCGACGCAGCCCATGTCGGGGCAGCTGAACTGGGCGGCGCACTGCGCGATGCGGTTGTAGGCGTCCACGCTCGCGGGCGCGGCCGCCGCAGCGCAGGACCGCAGGCAGTCGCGATCGGCCCCGCAGCGCTGGGCGCAGCTCAGCATGGTGCCGCAGTCACCGCCCGCCGCGGGGGCCGGCTGGGGCTGGGGGTCCGGCTGGGGCTGCGGGTCGGGCTGGGGCGCGCCCTGGTTGGGCAGGCAGGCGGCCACCTGCGCGGCGCACTGCTGCTCGACACAGCCCCAGTCGGCGCAGCGGGCGGCGTCGGCGCACTCGGCCAGGGCGTTGTACTGGTCGATGGCCTGGGCGCTGGCCTGCGCCCCGCACGCCTGGAAGCAGGCCTCGTCGGCGCAGCCGTCGGTGCAGATCAGCAGGGCCTCGCAGCTGCCGGCGCCGCCCCCGATGTTCGGGTCGGGGTCAGGCTGCGGGTTGGGGTCTGGCTGCGGGCCCGGGTTGGCGGCCGGCGCGCCGCCCAGGGTGTCGTCGATGAAGTCCAGGAAGGCGTCGACGCGGGTGTTGACCGTCAGCTCACGGCAGTCCTGGTCGCCCCACGAGGTGATGCCCGCGACCTCGGCGCTGCCGCCGGTGATGCGCATGGCCGGGCCGCCCGAGTCCCCGCGGCAGGCGTTGCGGCCGGCCTCCCTCGACTCGATGGTGGTGGCGTTGAGCTGGGTGACCGTGAGGTCCACCGAGCGCTTGGTGCCGCTGTCCTGGCCCGCCCCGCTGGTGATGCCGTAGCCCACCCACTTGAGGGTCTGGCCGGTGATGCCGTTGAGGTCCCGGGCCACGGGCACGGGCGCCACGCCCGCCGCCGCCGCCAGCGACAGCAGCGCGATGTCGTTGGCGTTGGTCTGCGGGTTGTAGCGGGGGTGGATCACCACCCCCTGCAGGCGCACGCGGCGGGCGGTGTTGGCGAAGATCGAGTCGCCCAGCACCAGGTTGCCGCCCTCGAAGCCGCTGGGGAAGCAGTGGGCCGCCGTAAGCACCCACCGCTCGGCGATGACCGTGCCGGTGCACAGGCCGCCCCCGCCCAGCTCCAGCGCGCCCACGGCGGGGAAGCCCCGCTCTACCCGGCCGTTGACGATCTTCTCTCGCAGGCCGTTGTCGCTCTCCAGCCCCGTGAAGGGTCCGGCCGCGGGCGCCCCCGTCTCGGGCACCGGCGCGTCCTCCACGGTGCTGCACCCGGCGACGCCCCCCGCGAGGGCGCCCCCCACGACCAGGCCCCAGGTGACCGCGGCGATGATGCCTTGGCTGCGCATGCTTCCCCTCCCCACTCGACCCGCTGAACCGGCGGCCCGCGGTGTTCCCCGCGGCCGCCCGCCCTGCCCAACGCAACGGCCGTGCCACGCGGCCGAGCCGCGGCGGTGGGCGGGCCAGCCCAGGCGGGGGGTGCGGGGTGGGACCTGCGCGCGACAGCCGGGGGGTCCGCAGACCCCAGCCGCGCCCCCTTGACCCGCAGGCGCCCCGGCGCGAGGGTGGCGGCGTGTCGAGCCACCCCGTCAGCCTGGCCGCGCCCGTCGAGGTGCACACCGATCCCATCAAGGGCTCGCGCTTCATTGGCTGGGCCGGCCCCGCCGCCGATCGGGCCGCCTGCGACGCCGCCGTGGCCGAGCGCAAGGCCGCCTACCCCGACGCCCGGCACCACTGCTGGGCGTGGCTCGGCCACGGGCCCACCGACATCGCCTTCAGCGACGCGGGCGAGCCCAACGGCTCGGCGGGCCGGCCCATCTTGGACGTGCTGCGCGGCCAGGGGCTCACCGACAGCCTGGTGGTGGTCTCGCGCTGGTTCGGCGGCACCAAGCTGGGCGTCGGCGGGCTGGTGCGCGCCTACGGTGCCGCCGCGAACGCCGCCCTGGACGCCGCCGAGCGGATCGAGCTGGTGCCCCAGACCCACCTCGTGATCGACGTGGCGTATGCGGATCTGAACCCGGTGGAGGCCGCCTTGGCGCAGCGTGACTTGACCCCCGAGCGGGCCTTTGGCGACGGCGTGCGCTTCACGCTCACCCTGGCGAGCGAGGCCGTGCCCGACCTGCAGATCGCCCTGCGCGACGCCACCGCGGGCCGCGCCCGGGTGCACGCCGACGATCTCGACGCCGACAGCCAGCCCCACGGGGCCAGCCCATGAGCGCGCCCCCCACGTCCGGCGTGCCCCCGCACGGGGCGGCGAGCCGCGCCCAGCGCCTGGGTCAGTGGGCCGCCGGCGCCGTGGACGCCGGGGTGGTGCACGGCATCCGCGCCCTCGCGCGCCGCGGCCCCCCCCAGGCCCACACCGCGCCCGGCGGGATGCTGCGGGATCTGGCCGCCGTCGCCCGCGACTACCCCGCCGACGCCCCGGGCTTCTGGCGCGCACCCCGCCCCATCGCCCCCAGCACGCAGGCGGTGCGCGCGCTGCCCCAGGGCGAGCTCATCGAGCTGCTGTGGCCCAGCGAAGATCCGCCCTTCCGCGCCGGCACCCGGCTGCGCAAGCACCGCCGCAACCGCACCGCCGTCGCCCGGCTGCACGCCCACAGCGCGCCCCGCCCCACGGTGGTCTTGATCCACGGCTACGGCGCCGGCCAGTGGCGCACCGAGGCCCGCCTGTGGCCCCTGGGGCCCCTGTTCGCGGCCGGCCTCGACGTCTGCCAGATCGTGCTGCCCTACCACGGCCCCCGGGCCGATCCCCGACGCCGCGGCGGGCCGCCCTTCCCCAGCGGCAACCCCCGGCGCACCGTCGAGGGCTTCCGCCAGGCGGTGCACGATCTGCTCGACCTGGTGGCGTGGCTGAAGGCCCGCGGCGCGCCCCGGGTGGGGGTGATGGGCATGAGCCTGGGGGCCTACACCGCCGCCCTCGCGGCCACGGTCAGCGCCGATCTCGACGCCCTGGGGCTGGTGATCCCGCTGGGCAGCTTCGCCGACTACGCCCGGGATCACGGGCGCCTCGCCCCCGGCCAGCTGGGCGTGGCCCAGCACGCCGCGGTCGCCCGCGCCCACGCCCTGGTGGCCCCGCTGGCGCGGGCGCCGCTGATCGATCCCAGCGCGGTGTGGGTGCTCGGCGCGCAGGCGGACCGGGTCACGCCGCCCCACCACGCGGCGCGGCTCGCGACGCACTTTGGCGGCCGGCTGGATCACTGGCCCGGCGGCCACCTGCTCCCGCTGGGGCGGGCCGAGGGCTGGGCCCGCGCCGAGCGCTTCCTGCGCGAGACCCTCAACGCCCCGCCGGCGCCGCCTGGTCCAAGGCCTCGATGAGGGCGTCGGCCCAGGCGGTCCCCAAGGCGGTGTAGCCGTCGCGGGTCAGGTGCACGCGGTCGGCCTGAGCGCGCCCGGCCCGGCGCCAGCGGGCGATGCTGCTCGGCCCGCCCATGGCCGCCTGCGCGTCCCAGAAGGCACAGCCCACCTTGTCGGCCAGCTGCCGCTGCACCTCGATCACGTCCGCGATGGCCGGCACGGTGCGCTTCTTGCGCTGGAAGTCCGGCGGGCCGATGAGCACACAGGCCGCGTCGGGCGCGCCCCCCATCACCCGGTCCAGGGTGCGGTCCAGGCCCACCCGGTAGGCCTCGACGTCCAGCGCCTTCACCCCGTAGATCTCGTTGGTGCCGTAGGCCAGCACCACCAGGTCCGGCGCCAGCCGCGCCAGCTCCTGCTGGAACACCTGCGCGCGCCCGGTGAGCAGCCGCGTGGCCACCGCGCCGTTGATGCCGATGGCGTCGTACACCAGCCCGGTGGACTGGGTGAGCGACAGGCCCAGGGCCCGCACCTCGCCGCCGCCCCCGGGGTGCAGGCTGACCGTGCGCGCCCCCGCCGGCAGCGGGAAGGCCGTGAAGTCGGCGGCGATCCAGGGGCCGCGGGTGTTGACGCGCCCCACCGGCTGGCCGTCCACCCGCACCTCCAGGCAGCCGCCGTGGGGCTGGCGGAGCACGTGCACGTCCACCTGCGAGGCCACCGCCCCGGGGCCCTCTTCGGGCACCGTCACCGACACCGACACCAGCGGATCCGCCGCCGCCATCGCGCAGCCGCCCACCCCGAAGCCGCCATCGGCCAGCCCCCCGCGCAGGCCGTCGGCCCGCCAGCGCCCGGTGGTGGTCAGGCGCACGTGCTGGGGGAAGTGGCTGGCCCACGGGCGGCCCGGCCGCACATAGCCGCGGCCGCCGTCCCCGAAGCGCGCCTGCAGGGCCTCGCGGGCGGTCGCCGTGTACAGATCCGCCGCCACGTGGCTGTCGCCCAGGTGGGTGACGCGCACCCGCTGCTCGCCGCTGCGGGCGGCGGCGGCCGCGAAGCGGGCGAGGCGCTCGGGGTGCTCGATGGGCGTCGGCACCGTGAGCGGGCGGGGCGCCGCCAGCAGCAGCGTGAGCAGCCAGCCCATCATCGCCCGCCCGCCAGCGGGGTCGCGCGGCGCTGGCGGCTGTCGATGGGATCGCCCGCCACCCACAGCGTCTGCTGGGCGCCCCCCTTGTCGACGTCGTCCACGGCCACCGTCAGCGCGGGGGGATCGCCCAGCAGCGAGGCGTCCACCGTCAGGGTGACCGTGTAGCCGCCGCGCCGCCTGGTCCACTTGCCCTGCAGCCGCCCGCGGGCGGCACGCCGGGCCTTCTTGCCGCCGCGCACCCGCAGCCCCGCTTGGGACACCTCGGCCCGGGTGGGGCGGCGATCCTCGCCCACCCACAGCCGCAGCTGATCGTCGGCGGTCACCTGGGCGTCCTGTACGGTCACCTCCACCGCCAGCCGCCCCCGCTTGACCCACTCGGCCTGCACCGTCGCCGACAGATCCGCCGGGCCCGCCCAGGGCCGCCCCTCGGCCTCGTCCAGGCGGCAGTGGTGGGTGGCGTCGACGGGCTGGCTGTGGGCGCTGAGGGGCAGCGCGCAGGCCTGGTCGAGGGGGCGAAACCACAGGGCGGCTTGAGCCACCAGGGGCGAGCCCTCGTCGAGCCAGCGCAGCCCGTCCAGCGCCGCCACCCGCCCGATCTCGCGGGCGACGGCGCCCGGGCGGGTCAGCCACAGGGTGCGGGCCTCGCAGGGATCGCCCAGGCCGGCCGCGAGCCCGGTGAGCAGGCCGCCCTCGGTGGGCAGGGGCGCGCCCCGCAGGGACAGGGTGGTGCCGTCCGCCGCCACCCGGGCGTCCACAGCGCCGGCCGGCATGGCCACACCGCCGGCCGCCGGGCCCGCCGGTACCGCCGACGCCTCGCCAGCGCACCCGTCGGTGGGGGCCGACAGCACGTGCCACTGGCGCCGGGCGCCGCCCGCGCCCTCCAGCCACAGCCCCCCGGCCGGGGTCGTCGCGCAGCCCCCCAGGCTGGCGGGGGGGGTGGCCGGCGCGGCCGCTGCGGCCCCCGTGGCGCTGTCCAGGGTGAAGGCCTCGGCCGTGGCCGTGGCAGCCCCCGCGAAGTCCACCCGGCGGGTCCGCAGGGCGCTGACGCGATCGCCCAGGAACTGCAGCACGTGCAGCTCGTCCTCGAGGCAGGCCTCGCCCGGCGCGGGCACGTTCGGGGCGGGCCGCAGCGGCGTCCAGCGCCGCTCGCCGAGCCGAGCGGTGTCGAGGGTGGTCCAGCGGCTCGGCGGCGCCGGCAGCTCAGCCACGTCGTGGCCCGACCGCCCGTGCACCTGGCGGCGCACCCGCCGCAGGCCGTCGCCCTCGGGCACCAGCCAGGCGTCGGCGCGCTGCAGGGTGGCGACGCGCAGATCCACCAGCCAGGTGTGGCCATCGGCATCATAAAACGCGGCGTGCGTGGGCGCGGGCGCGGCGAGCAGCAGGGCGATCAGGGTAAGCACCGGCGGACGCTAAACCGACGGCCGACGCGAGGTCCAGCGTGGCGGTGGGGGCGACGGTGTTGCCGCGCTGTCACGCCCCGCGCCACACTCAGGCATGCACAGCCCACCCCCCGCCCCGCGCGCGCCCCACGCCCTCGCGGCCGCGCTCCTGCTCGCCCTGGGCCTGACCGGCGCCGGGTGCGATGACGCCCCCGCCGCCGACCCCGACCGGGGCCTCGCCGCCACCGCCGACAGCGCAGCGCCCGACGGCCTGCCCTTGGACGGCGAGGCCCCGGACGGCGGGCCGCCCGACGGCGGGGTGGACGCCGCCCCCGACGCGGCGCCGCCCGATGGGGGCCCGCCGCTGCCCCCCTTTGTGGCCTGCCCCACCCCCGGCCCGCTGGACGACCGCCTGGCCCTCAACCACGTCATGAGCCTGGGCAGCCACAACAGCTACCACGTGCGCGACGTGCAGGTGGTGGACCCCAGCCACGACTACGACCACCCGCCCCTCGACGTGCAGCTGGACGAGGGCGTGCGCCAGCTCGAGCTCGACCTGCACTGGCACAAGACCAACGGGTTCGAGGTGTTCCACCTGCCAGTCATCGACAGCGCCACCACCTGCCGCCGCTGGGTGGACTGCCTGGCCGTGCTGCGCCGCTGGTCCGTCGCGCACCCCTGCCACGTGCCGCTGGTGGTGTGGGTGGAGTTCAAGGACGAGCCCCTGGACCGCGCGCAGCGCGACTACGACCCCTTCCTCGACAAGCACGCCGACATCGAGGCCGACGTGCTCTCGGTGTGGCCCCGCGAGCGGCTGATCACCCCCGACGACCTGCGCGGCGCGCACCCCGATCTGCCCACCGCCCTCGCCGCCTCGGGCTGGCCCACCCTGGCCGACACCCGGGGCAAGCTGCTGCTGGCCCTCCTCGACGGCGGCGCGCACCGCGCGCAGTACCTCGCCGACTCGCCGGTGCTCGCGGATCGCCTGATGTTCGTCGACAGCGACGATCCGGCCGATCCCTGGGCGGCCACCTTCAAGATCAACAACGCCGTGCAGGACGCCGATCGGGTGCAGGCCCTGACGGAGGCGGGCTTCTTGGTGACCTCGAACGTGAACGGGGCCGGCCAGCCCCTCGACGAGCGGCCCGCGGCCCTGGCCGCCAGCGTCGCCGCGGCGCCCCACCACCTGTCCACCGACTACGTGGTGCCCGATCCCGACACGGGCTTCGTCACCCGGCTGCCCATGGGCTCGCCGGCCTGCCACCCGCGCACCGCCCCCGCCGACTGCACGCCCGAGGCCATCGAGCCGCGGTAGGCGGGCGCGCGCCGGCCCGCCGCGCGCGCCCGCCCCGCAGCCAGTCAGTCGATGACCGAGATCGCGATGACGCCGCCCAGCACCAGCATGCAGGCGATGGCGATGTTGCCGGCCGTGTTGGACACGGTCTCCTCGACCTCGACGTCCACCATGCTCAGCTCGGTGCTGGTGTAGGTGGTCTTCTGCTCGGTCAGCCGCGGCGCCTTCAGCAGGCTCGCCATACCCGTGCTCACCACGCCGGGCCACGGGCCCACCTCGGTGTGGGTGGCCACTACGCGCCCGTCCTCGCGGAAGGCCGCCAGGGTCAGCCGGCTGCCCTGGGCGTCGGCGGGCGCAAGGTGGGCGCGGAACAGGAACTGTGGCCGGTCCACCCCAGCCGGTGCGCCGCTCGCCTCTGCAGCCGCGCTCGCGGGCGACGACCTCCAGGTCGGTGTAGAGCACCAGGTGGGCCTCGATCAGATCCGCGGTCACCGCGTGCTGCGCGGCCGTCGGGGTGTGGATGGCGCCGGCGTCCGAGAGCACCCGGGCCTGGATCGGCACCCTGCGGGACACCTCGGTCGGCTTGAGCTGCTTGCGCTTGACCATCGCGGTGGTGGTGCAGCCGGACATTGCGAAGGCCAGGATCAGGGGGGGCGTCAGCCAGGGCGCGCGCATGACATCTCCATGGGTCGGTGGAGGCCCATCGTGGGCCCGTGGCGCCGCCGCCGCCCAGCGCAGGGGCACGCGCTCCTCAGCGACGCAGGATCTTGCGTCTACGGATCGCGGTCGGCGTGGCCTAGAGTCTGAGCGGGCGCGGGCGCACGGGACAGCGCCCGGCATTTCGGTGTCTGGGGGCAGCCAATGGGACGACACGCGGTGAGGCATATCCTGTGGATGCGGTGGGGGTGGCTCGGCCTGGTCTGGCAGATCGGCCTGGTCGGGCTGGCTGCCGCCGGCTGCGACGACAGCCCCAGCCCCAACAGCCAGCTGCCCGCGGACGCGGCGACACAGATCCAGCCCAGCGGCGAGTCCCACTGGATGAAGCTCGTGGTCAGCCGCGATCGCCTGTGCGGCCTCAGCCGGCCGGGCTTCGGGCTCAGCTGCCGCGCCCCAGACGCGACCCGGTTCGAGGCCGATCTGTCGGCGCTGGGCGTGCCCAGCGAGCTGGCGACAGACACCGCTGATCTGAGCCTGCGGGACGGCTGGGGCTGCGCCATCCAGCAGAGCACTGGGGGCCTGCGGTGCTTCGGCACCGGCGGCGCCGCGGCGCAGGCGCCCACCGAGGGCAAGTTCACCACCGTCGCCGTTGGGGCGGCCCACGGCTGTGCGCTGGACGGCGAGGGCCTGGCCCACTGCTTCTCGACGGGTGAGGCCGACGATCCCCGGGTGCAGGCGCCCAGCGAGCCGCTGCGCTCGCTGGTGGCCGGCGCCCAGTTCACCTGCGGCCTACGGGCGCAGGCCGCAGCGGGCGAGTGGCCGGTGCTTTGCTGGGGCACCCGGGCCTGGAGCGAGGGCCTGCTGACCCACCGCCCCGCCGAGCAGATCGCCGCGGGGGCCGACTTCCTGTGCGCCGCGACCCGATCCAGCGCCACCGAGTGCGTCGCGGCGGATCCAGCGCTGCTCCCCGTCGCCCCCCGCAACCTGCGGCGGCTCGTGGCGGGCGACCGCTTCGCCTGTGGCGAGGATCTCAACGGCGCGGTGCACTGCTGGGGGGCGGCCATCGAGCCGCCGACCGAGCCCATCAGCGCCCTGGCCGCAGGCGGGCCGTGGCTCTGTCACGCCACCGTCGGCGACCCCGACACCGTGCGCTGCGCCGCCACCACGGCGCCCACCTGCAGCGCCGAGGTGCTCAACGGCGAGGACGACGACTGCGACGGCGAGGTGGACGAGGGCCTGGGCGCCACCGTCGAGATCCCAGACCTGATCGACAACGACGAGGACGGGATCGCCGATCTGCCCTTCCTGGTGGAGCTGCGCCGGTTCGTCAGCTCCTGCGGGGCGCCCCACCGCACAGGCCGCGACACCTGCGCGCCCGACGAGACGGCGCCGCTGTTCGGCTGCGACGGCTGCCCGATCCGCCGCAACGCCGGCTGCGCCCTCGACACCTGCTGGGGCAGCGAGATCGTCTTCTACGTCTACGACGAGCCGCTGCCCGATGGCTCCATGGTCCCGTTCTACGCCTGTCAGTGGGCCGAGCACGGCCGCACGATCTACACGGCCAGCGCCGACGGGTGCGGCGACGCCACCCCCACCCGGCTCGGCTACCTGCGCACCACCCCCTTCCCCGACGACCTCGCCGGGCTCGTGGACCGCCCCGTCTACCAGTGTGAGTGGGTCTGGGTGGCGCTGCCCGACCTGCCGATCCGCTTCTTGGGCCTGGACGCCCAGGAGTGCGCTGCGGTCGAGGGGCGCTACGTGGATCCCCAGG
>JAUHVS010000775.1 GCA_030424955.1 bacterium
CTTGTCGTCGAGGCCGAAGGGCGCGTCGCCCGGGCCGTGCACCAGCGCGTGGCCCTTGAACATGGCCACGTCCGGGTAGTTCGCGATGTCGACGTGCAGGCGCGGGTTGTTGGGGTACGGCACCCGATCGCCCTGCCAGCCCTCGATGACGTGCAGCCCCGGCACGGCGACGGTGCCCGGCGCCGTGTCGAGGTGCACCATGAAGGCCACCGGCGGCTGGCCCACGCCCCGGCCCACCGCCGGGAAGGTGGCGATGATGTTGGCGAAGTCGTCGCGCTCGACCGTCGCGCCGTGGCCCTCGAAGAAGGTGGCCAGGTGATCGGCCAGCACCGTCTGCCCCACCGTGGTCGGCACGCTGGTCGACGTCTCGTCGCTGGCGCTGTCGATGGCGACCACCTGGGTCAGGTGCGAGAGGGCCAGGCGGCCCAGGGCGGCGGTGTCGAGGCTCGGCTGCACGGGTAGACTCCTTGCTGGCGACCGATCAGGGGGCGCGACCCTACCCAATGCGGCCCGTGGGGTCGAGGGGCTCGGGGGGCGTGAGCGGGCGGCCCCGACGCGGGCCAAAAAACGTTTTCCAATCCTGGGGAGCTCGGGGGTCAATGGGCCACATGACCGACGCCCCCCCGACCCTGGAGGCCCTGTACAGCCGCTACGGCCACGCCGTCTTTGCGCGCTGTCGCTACCTGCTGGGCGACGAGGCCGCCGCGTGGGATGCCACCCAGGAGGTGTTCTTGAAGGCCGACAAAGGGCGCGCAGGGTTCGAGGGGCGCAGCAGCTGGCACACCTGGCTGGCGCGCATCGCCACCCACCACTGCCTGAACGTGCGCCGCAGCCAGCGCGTGCGGCTGGGCGCCGGCCGCGTGGACGCGGCGGATCTGGACCGCTACCGGCATGATCCCGACACCTCGGAGGCGGCGGCCATGGTGCGCAACCTGCTCGATCAGTTCGACCCCCAGACCCAGGCGATGGCCGTGCACTACTACGTCGACGAGATGAGCCAGCAAGAGGTGGCCGACGCCGTGGGCCTGTCGGTGCCCACCGTGCGCAAGCGCCTGCGGCACTTCGTCGAGCGCGCCCGCCGCGCCCTGCAGCCGACCGCCCCAGCCCCCGGGAGGCCCTGATGCGCGCCACACCCGATCCCGCGACCCTCGACTGGCTCGAGGCCCCCGTCCCCGACGGCCACCTGGGCCAGGCCGCCCTGCTGCGCCTGCTGGGCGATGAGGGCGCGCCCGCAGAGGCCGATCACCTGGCGCGCTGTGCGGCCTGCCGCGCCCGCGCCGATGGGCTGGCCGCCCACCGCGACGCCTTCCGGGCGCAGCACCCGCCCGCCGCCTTCATGGCCCAGCTCGCCGCCCGCCGCGCGGCCCAGCGCCCCTGGTGGCGGCGGCCCGTCGCCCTCGCTGCGGGGATCGGCCTGCTCGCCGCCGCGGCCGCCGTGATCATTGCGGTGCAGGCCCCGGTGGCGCCGGCGCCGAGCGGCCACGGCGCGGCCTCGGGCACCCGGATCAAGGGCGGCGTCGGCCTGAGCTTCCACGTGCGCAGCGCCGACGGCGTGCGCGACGGCGCGCCCGGCGCCGTGCTGCACCCCGGCGACGCCATCCAGCTGCGCTACTCCACCCCGGCGCACCGCCACCTGGTCGTGGTGAGCCTCGACAGCCGCGGCGCCGTCACCCCGTTCTACGAGGCTGGCGGCCACTCCCTGGCCATCGAGCCCGGCAGCGGGCAGCTCCTGGCGGGCAGCGTGGTGCTCGACGACGCCCTGGGCCCGGAGCGGGTGGTGGGCTGCTTCAGCGACGCCCCGCTGAACACCGCGGCCGTGCTCGCCGCGGGCCGCGACGCCCTGGCCGCCAGCGGGGGCGACCCCACCCAGGTCAGCCGCCTGCCCCTGGACTGCGCGCAGACCGCCTTCACCATCGTCAAGCAGCCCCGCTGATGCCCCGCGGCCCCCACCTGCTGGCGTGCGCGCTGGCCCTGGGGGCCTGGCTGGGGGTGATCTGCGCCCACGCCGCGCCGGTGGAGCGCATCGCCGTGCTGGTGTCCCACCCCACCGGCGGCGCCGACACCGAGCCCCTGCGCTACCCGGGCCGGGACGCCGACAAGCTGGCGGCCGTGCTGCGCGAGCTGGGCGGCTTCGCCGACGACGGCGTCACCGTGCTCCACGGCGAGCGCGCCGGCGCGGTGACCGCCGCGCTGATGCAGGCCGAGGCCCGCATCGCCCAGGCCCACGCGGCGGGCCGGCGCACGCTGCTGCTCTTCTATTACACCGGCCACGCGGCCAACGGCGCCCTGCAGCTGGGCGACACCCGGCTGCCCATGGCCGCCCTGCAGCAGGCGCTGAAGACCTCCCGCGCCGACGTGCGGCTGGCCTTCGTCGACGCCTGCCAGTCCGGCGAGATGACCCGGCTGAAGGGCGGCCGGCCCGCGCCCAGCTTCGTGGTGGAGGCCGAGCCCGAGCGCGACGCCCGCGGGCTGGTGGTGATCACCAGCTCGAGCGCCCTGGAGGCCAGCCAGGAGAGCGATGAGCTGCGGGGCTCCTTCTTCACGCACCACCTGGTGAGCGGCCTGCGCGGCGCCGCCGACCGCTCGGGGGACGGCCAGATCAGCCTCGAAGAGGCCTACGGCTACGCCTACCACCGCACGGTGGCGCAGACCGCCGGCACCCGGGGCGGCACGCAGCACCCCACCTTCACCTACGACCTGCGGGGCAACGGCGGCGTGACCCTCACCCGGCTGGGCGGCCGGGGCGCGCTGCTCTTCGCCGCCGTCAGCGACGGCCGCTACCTGGTGTACGACCAGGACCGCGACCTGGTGGTGGGCGAGGTCGACAAGCACGCCGGCACCCCCGTGCGGCTCTCGGTGGCCCCGGGCCGCTACGTGATCAAGAAGCGCACCGACCAGCACCTGCTGCTGCAGCTTCGCGTCGTCGCGCTGCTTGCGCAGCGCGCGGCGCGCTTCGTCGAGCTCGCGCGCCGCCTGCCGTTCGCCGTCCGGGTCGCTGCCGCCGATCTGCCAGGTG
>JAUHVS010000018.1 GCA_030424955.1 bacterium
GGGTCAGCACCAGCAGCAGCATCGAGGCGATGCCCAGGCCGCGGAAGCCCTGGGAGCTGGCCTGGATCGCCACGACCCCCAGCGCGAGGGTGAGGCTGCCGAGCGCCTCGGTCGGGCGGGGGCGCGGGTCGCTCGGCACGGCGGGCTCCGTCCAGGCGAGCACCACCGGGGTCATCAGCAGCACGCTGACGCTGTCGCCCACCCACCAGGTCGTGCCCAGCGCGAGCACCACGTCTGCGTCCGCAAACCCGAACGCCCACAGCCCGCCGACGCCCAGCAGGGCGCTGAGCAGTGGGGCGAGGCCGCAGGCACCCAGGATGAAAGCGGCCGCGGCCCTTGGGCTGCGGAGCCGGGCGCGGCCGTCGCCCAGGCGGGTGAACAGCCAGGCCGCGCTCAGGGTGCTGATGACGTCGCCGACGCCGTTGCTGGCGCCCGCCGCGAGGGCGCGGCCGGCGACGCTGAGGGCGCTGGCGTCGAAGTAGGCCCAGGCGTTGCCGAAGGCGGCGCCCAGGAAGATCCCGGGCCAGATCCAGGGCCCCCGGCGAAGGACCCACGCCAACATGAGGCCGGCGGGCAGCCAGGCGGGGGTGACGTTCCCGGGATCGATGGCGACGAGCTGGCTCAGCCGGGCGGTGGCGACGTAGACCGCTGCGGCCGCCAGCGCTTCCAGCCATCGGCTGCCTCTGGCCGGCCTGGGCATCTCATCTCCGCCGCGCCCGAACTGCACACCCGTCCGACCGCGGGGCAGCGCGTCGCTACCCCGCGCGCTGCCGCTCGGGCGAAAAGAACCGCCTGACCTCTTCGGCACGGGCGTGCACGTCGTCTCGACCCAGGGTCATCAGCGACTCCGCGAAGGCCCCGTCGAACAGGATGTAGCTCGCCAGATCGTCCTCCCAGGTGGCGCCGGGGGCGCTCGCGCGGGCCAGCAGCCAGCGGCCCAGGCGGCCCACCTCGGCGGGCCGCGCCGCTTGCAGGTGGCGGGCGGCCAGCTCGCCCAGATCCGCCGAGGGGTAGAACACCAGGGGCTCCACGCGCCGGTAGGGCAGGCCGCGCCCCTGGGCCATCACGGCGTCGACGCGGGCGCGCTCTGCGGGCGGGAGGGTCTCGTCGAGCACCTCGACCATGCGGTTGAAGCGCCGCAGCACTTGCAGGTCGTACGCCACCGGATCCAGCAGCAGGGCGTTGAGCACTTTTCCCAGCAGGAACAAGGGGTTGGGGTAGCTCGATTCGGGCTGGGCCACCGGCGGCGCGGCCCGCTGGTGCTGCAGCGACACCACCAGCAGGCGGTCGGCCCCCGCCCGGATGCACGGGGCGATGGGGGTGTTGAAGCGCAGGCTGCCGTCGCAGAACCAGGCGTCGCCCACCCGGCGCGCGGGGAACACCAGCGGGATGGCCGACGACGCCAGCACCTGGGCGGCCTCGATGGGCCCCGGCCAGCTGCGCCGCCGGGGATCGCGGGAGGCGCGGAAGGTGCACTCGGGCCCCGTCTCGTGGAACAGCGTGGTGCGCCCGCTGGCGACCTCGAGGGCGGCGATGACCAGGGCGTGCAGGGCGCCCGAGCGCGCGTTGGCGTGCAGCCGATCCCACGGGATGGCGTTGGCGACCACGGCGTCCAGGGCGTCGGGATCGAGCAGGGACGGGCCCAGGTGATCGGGGTCGAGCCAGCGGCTGGCCAGGCGCCGCAGCCCGAAGAGCCGCAGGGGATCGAGCCGCACGTGCACCGGCAGCCGCAGGCCGCGCCACACCGCCATCAGCCCGCCGACGTTGAGATCGCCCCGGTCGACGTGGGCCGCCAGGAAGGCCGCGTTGATGGCGCCGACGGAGGTGCCGGTGAAGACCCGGAAGGGGGGCGCATCGGTGCGCGACAGGCCCAGCACGTCGATGACGCCGGCCATGACGCCCACCTCGTAGGCGCCGCGCGCGCCCCCACCGGACAGCACCACGCCGGCCCGGGTGGGCGGCGCCGAGGGGCGGGGCGGCGGGGCGTTCATCGGCATGGCGCGGCTCCTGAGGCGGGCTGGGGGTGGCCGCGGGCGGGGGGCGCGGTGGGCGCTGGCGCCCGCCGACCGGCCCGCCTATCCTCGCGGCATGTGTCGACTCTACGCGTTTCGAACCTCCCTGCGCAGCACCGTGCATCGCTCCCTGCTGGCGGCCGAGAACGCCCTCGCCGAGCAGAGCCGCCGCCACCCCGACGGGTGGGGCATCGGCTACTACGTCGACGAGTACCCGCACCTGTACCGCAACGCGAAGCAGGCGCTGGACGACGGCCTGTTCGGTGAGCTGGGCAGCATCGTCAGCACCAACACCTTCCTGGGGCACATCCGGCAGGCGAACGTGGGCCCCGTCAGCCTGCTGAACTGCCACCCGTTCCAGTTCGGCAAGTGGCTGTTCGCCCACAACGGCCAGATCGCGGGCTACAACGACGATCCGCAGGTGCGCGACCGCGTGCGGGCGCTGGTGGCGCCGCGGTTCCACCGCAACATCCTGGGGGACACCGACAGCGAGGTGTTCTTCTTCGCGTTCCTGACCCGGCTGTGCAGCCAGTTCGAGGACATCCACCTGCCCGGGCTGCCCTTCGAGCCCGCCGCCGAGGCCCTGCGCCGCACGGTGGCCGACATCGTGGCCATCAGCGACACCTCGGGCGACATCGAGACCAAGCTCACCTGCATCGCCACCAACGGCAACCTGATGATCGGCCACCGCTTCCGGGTGGGGCTGCACTTCAGCACCCACAAGAGCGAGTGCCCCGAGAAGGACAGCTGCGCGCTGTTCAAGGCGCACATGTGCGAGTCGCCGGTGGCCGACGGCATCGTGCGCCACCTGATCCTCACCAGCGAGGCGGTGGCCCCCGAGCCCAACGTGTGGAACGAGCTGGGCGACGGCGAGACGGTGGGCGTGGACTGGGGCATGCACTTCCGCCGGCTGCCCGCCGAGGCCCCGGTGCAGGTGCGGTCCGGCGAGGCGCCGTGCGCATCCACCACCTGAACTGCGGCACGCTCTGCCCGCTCGCGCGGCGGCTCATCAACGGCGACGGCGGCCTCTTTGAGCGCGGGCACATGGTGTGCCACTGCCTGCTCATCGAGGGCCCACAGGGCCTGATCCTGGTGGACACCGGCCTGGGCATGCAGGACATCACCCACGGGCTGCCGCGGCTGTTCGAGGCGCTCACGGCGCCTCAGCTCACCCCCGCCGGCACGGCGCTGGCGCAGGTGCAGGCCCTGGGCTTCTCGGCCGATGACGTGCGCGACATCATCGTGACCCACCTCGACCTGGACCACGCGGGCGGCCTGGCCGACTTCCCCAAGGCCCGGGTTCACCTGCACGGCCGCGAGCTGCGGGCGGCCCAGGCGGGGCAGGGGATGGACGCCCACCGCTACCTCAAGCGCCAGTGGGCCCACGGCCCGGCCTGGCAGGCCTACGACGCCACCGACGGTGAGCCCTGGTTCGGGCTGCACGCCGTGCGGGCGTTGACCGGGCTGCCCCCCGAGATCCTGCTCGTGCCGCTGCCCGGGCACTCCAAGGGCCACACCGGCGTGGCGGTGCACGGCGATGACGGCTGGGTGCTCCACGGCGGCGACGCGTGGTTCAGCCACCTCGATCTGGTGACGCCGCGGCGCACGCCGGTGGGCCTCAAGCTCTTCCAGTGGCTGGCGGGGGACCACACCCGTCAGCGCCGGGCGTCGCTGGCCCAGGTGCAGGCCCTGGCGGCCCGCGCCGGCGACGACGTGCAGCTGATCTGTGCGCACGATCCCGCTGATCTGGCACGCTGTACCGGCCACTGACGGCGCCCTGCGCGGCGCCCCCAACCCCACGAACTGGAGCTGACTCGATGCGTTTGATGACCCGACTGACCGTGTGCCTTGCCCTGACCTTGAGCGTGTGGGGCTGCGAGACCGACAGCAGCAGCGGCGGCGACGCCGGCGCGGCCCACTACCACGTGCACGTCGACGCCGATCCGGCCCAGGTCGCCGCCGCCCTCGCGCCCCTCGGCGCCCAGGTCACGCCCGCGCCGCGCACCCTGGAGCAGGTGTTCTTGTCGCTCACCGGCCACGCCCTGCGCGACGGCGAGCCGCCCGCCGAGGGCACGCCGTGAGGGGCCTGCGCCACATCGTGCGCAAGGAGCTCGCGGTGTTCCTGGCCGACCGCCAGGGCGCGCTGCTCACGCTGATCATGCCGGTGCTGCTGGCCGCCCTGGTGGGCATGCTCTTCGCCCCGCGCAGCGACGGGGGCGCCAGCATGACCCTGCTGGTGGTGGACGAGGACGGCAGCCCCACCGTGGCCGCGCTCATCGACGATCTGGCCGCCGACGACGCCCTGACCGTCACCCGGGTGGCCGCCGCCGAGGCCCGCGCCCAGGTCGCCAACGGCCACGCGCCCGCCGCGCTGGTGCTGCCCAAGGGCGTGGGCGCCATGCTCACCCTGAGCGGCGCCTTCACCGGGCAGCACGTCACCGTCACCCTGCTGCAGGATCCCAGCCACGGTTTTGAGGCCGGCTTCGCGGTGGGGCGCATCCAGCAGGCGCTGTTCACCCGGCTGGGCAAGGCGATCACCGATCCCGCCCAGCTCCAGCAGGCCCTCCAGGGCGCCCGGCTGCTGGCCGGCGCGAGCCCGACCCCGCGGCCAGAGCTGCTGGCGTTCCTCGACAGCGGCCTGGCCCTCACCACCCGCGCCCCGGACGCCGTCGCGGGCACCGCCGGCGGCCAGGGGCTGCAGCTGCCGCTGCGCATCGTCAGCGAAGACGTCGCCGGCGCCGGGGGCCCCTCGGACTACAACAGCTACGCCCACACCTTCGCCGGCATGCTCTGCATGTTCCTGCTCTTCGGCGCGCTGAGCGCGGCCAAGGGCCTGGTGGAGGAGCGCGAGCGCGGCAGCCTGGTGCGCCTGCGCATGGCCCCGGTCGCCCCGGCCACGGTGCTGCTGGGCGTGGGCGCGGCGGCGGCCCTGATCGCCCTGGTCATCTCGGCGCTGGTCTACGCCGCCGGCATGGTCGTGTTCGGCATCGAGGTGCGCGGCGCGTGGCTCGGCTTTGTCGCGGTCATCCTGGGCCAGGCGGCGTTCGTCGGCGGCTTCACCCTGCTGCTGGCCGGCGTCGGCCGCACCCCCCGCCAGATCGACGGCCTGGGCACCTTCGCCGTGCTGGTGATGAGCTTCGTCGGCGGCGCCTGGCTGCCGGCCTTCCTCATGCCCGACTGGCTCGACCACCTCTCCCTGCTGCTGCCCACCCGCTGGGCCACCGACGGCCTCGCCGCCATGACCTGGCGCGGCCTGCCGCTGAGCGCGGGGCTGACCGCGAGCGCGGTCCTCGCCACCTTCGGCGTCGTGCTGGGCGCCGTGGGCGTCAAGGCCTTCCGGTGGACCTGATCCCCGCCCCCTGGAGGCCCCGTGTCCGATGACGCCCCCACGCCCGATGACGCCCCCACGCCCGATGACGCCCAGACCGATCCGCTGCACGGGGTGACCCTCGAGGCCCTGCTCGAGGCCCTGGTGGCCCGCCACGGCTGGGACGGCCTCGCGCGCCAGGTCTCGCTGGCCTGCTTCCGCAACGATCCCAGCGTCTCGTCGAGCCTGCGCTTCCTGCGGCGCACGCCCTGGGCCCGCGCCAAGGTCGAGGCCATCTACCTGGCCGACGCCCGCCGGGCCGAGCGCAACCGCGCCCGCAACAAGCGCCGGGCCGCCCGGCGCGCCTTCGCCGCGGCGGTGGCCGACGGCACGATGCCACCGACCGACGGCGAGGGCCCCCCGCCCGACGGCGAGGCCTGAGCCCCTCCGCCCGATAAGGGCGCACCGGCGGCCGGCCCTTTTCTTGACCCCCTGCCGGCCGGCTTCGATGCTGCCCCGATGCCCCGCCGCCCCCACCGAAGGATCTGCCTGCCCGCCGCCCTCGCGGCGGCCGCGCTGTGCGGCCCGGCGCCGGCCTGGGCGGATCCCCCGGCTGAGCCGCCCACCCTGCTCATCGACGCCAAGGCCCCGCTGCGCGTCGGGCGCCTGCCCGCCGGCAAGGCCTTCCGGGTCGCCGTGCGCCCCAGCCCCACCCTGCGGCCCGAACAGCTCGCGCTGTGGCCGGCGTCGAGCAGCGGCTGTGACCTGCGGCCCGCCAGCGCCCGGCTGATCCCGGGGGGGCCGCTGGGCGAGGTGCAGGGTGCCCCCGCGGTGGTCTTCGAGGTCGATCGCCTGCCCCTCAACAGCGACTGGTGCGTCGCCCTCGACGGCCTGGCCGCCGTCGCCCAGGCCGAGCGCACCCAGCTCTTGAGCGCGCTGGACACCCTGCTGCGCCGCGAGAGCGAGCCCGATCCGCCCAGCCTGCCCGCGCAGCGCCAGGACCTGCTGGCCCGCGCCCTGGGTCCGCTGGCCACCCGCACCGTGCGCTGCCAGGACGCCCAGCTCTGCCCGGGCGCCCCCGTGGACCGGCCCCTGGGCGCCGTGCTCAGCGCCTGGGTCGAGGGCGTCGGCCAGCGATCGGTGTTCGTCGAGGCGCTGAACCATGGGGAGGCCCAGCGGGCCGCCCGCGCCGACCGGGCCGCCGCCCTGCGCAAGCTCCAAGACGCCAGCCGCACGCCCGTGGACACCCCCGAGGCCCGCGCCCTGGCCGAGGCCGTCAGCGCGCCGCTCCAGACCGCCCTGCAGGCCGCCCGCGCCCTGGGGCTCATCGATCCGAGCACGGCCGCCACCGACGACGCGGGCGCCGCGCGGCCCGAGATCGTCGACGCCCTGGCCCGGCTGAGCGAGGCCCACGCCATCGGCCAGGCCGCCTGGGACGCCTCGGCCTGCGACCGCCGCCGCAGCGGGTGCAAGGGCTGGCAGGCGGGCTACGTCGCCGCCCGCCGCGCCCACGCGGCCCTGCAGGCCGAGCTGGACGCCGCCCAGGGCCTCGCCGCCGCGCGGGCCCGGTTCGCCAGCGACTTCGACCGCTGGGCCGGCGGGCTGCCGCTGACGAGCGCCGCCCAGACCCGCACCCAGACCCCGGCCTACACCGACCGCGCGGCCTGGTACATCAGCGCCGACGTGGGCCTCGCGGTGCCCTTCTTCGGCGACGAGCCCAGCCTGGTGGCCTACTTCGGCGCCAGCTTCTCGCTGGTGCCCATCGACAAGGACGTCCCCCTGTCAGCCGACGGCGGGTTCTGGAGGCGCTTCTCGCTGCTGGCCGGCGTCACCCTGAACGACCCCGAGGACGCGGCCGGCACGGTCCACCCCGCCCTGGGCGCGGTGTCGGTGCTGGCTGGGGCCGGCTACCGCCTGACCGACTACCTGCGGGCCAGCGCCGGCGGCCTGATCTACCGCCAGCAGGACCCCGATCCGAGCGTGCAGGCCCGCGCGCTGCGCGTCGCCCCGTTCGTGGGCCTGTCCATCGACTTCGACGTCGCCGGCCTGCTGAAGTCGGGCTACGACCGGGCCCAGGGCCTGTGAGCCCCCCGGCGCGAAAGGGACCGACCCCATGAGCGACTTCAACATCTCCCGCCTGGCCCACGCCCAGGGCGTCGAGCGCGTGCCCACCGGCGCCCCCTTCCCCCTGCGGATCACGGTCGAGGACTGGGACCTGGACGGCGGCCCTTGCCCCGTCGCGCTGACGATCTGGCCAGGCGTCTGCGCGATCACCCCGGCGCTGCTCACCGTCGACGTCCCCGAGGGCGACGCTGCGGGCGAGGCCACCACCGCCGTCACCGTCACCGGGCCGGTGGGCACCATCGTGACTCTGAAGGCCCGGCCCGCCGGCGGCGGCGTGCGCAAGCTGCGGCTCGTGCTGGGAGCCCCCGATGCGGGCTAGCGCGCTGGCCGCTGCGGGCGGCCTCGCGGCCGCGCTCGCGTTGACGGGCTGCTACGTCGATCCCGACGGCCTCGATCCAGCGACGGTGCTGGCCCTGCGGGTGGACGCCCCCGAGGCCGCCGCCGACGGCGTGACCACCGCCGACGTGGTGCTCACCTTCAGCGACCGCGCCACCGCCGGCGTGCCCGTACTGCTGCGGGCGAGCGCGGGCGAGTGGTGGGCCGGCGACACCCAGCCCGACGGCGTGCGCGTGCGCGTGCCCGCCGGCGCGACCGACGGCGCCAAGACCCTGGTGGTGCCCCTGGGCCTGCCCCGCACCCCCGGCCCGCTGCGGATCGAGGCCGATCTGGGGGGCGTCATCGCGACCGCCCGGGTGACCGTACCCGCCGCCCTGCCCGACCGGGTCGTGGCTGGCACCAACCGGGTGGCCCTGCTCGCGGACGGTCAGAGCACGGCCCGCCTCACCTTCGATCTGGAGCGCGCCGTGGGCCGCCCCAGCGTCGGCACCCGGCTGGCCCTGGCCGCCTGCTGCCTGGGCAGCGACGACCAGCCCACCGCCTGCCCCTTCGCGGCGCCCCTGCGGCTGCCCACCTCGGTGCGGCTGGCCGCCGGCGCCGACAGCGACCGGCTGACGGTGGACGTGGTGGGCGAGCCCCTCACCGCGGCCCAGCTCCCGAGCGGGGCCCTGGCCCTGGCCGTCGTGGCCCGCGCCCGCGCCCCCGAGGACGCCAGCGGCGCGGCCTGCGGCTCGCTGAGCGGGGTGTCGGCCGTGGTGCCGCTCACCCTGCAGCAGCCCGACGCGGCGGCCGCCGAGTAGCCCGCCCCCTCGGCGATGGCGGGGGCGACCGGTGCGCCGACTGAGCGCGGGCTACAGCGTCACCGGTGCCGGCGTGATCTGCAGGTTCTCCCAGTGGCTCCACTGGTCGGTGCACTGCACGTGCTCGATCTGCACAGCCTGCCGCACGTCGATCTGCAGCGCCCCGAGCGCCGGCAGGCTGACCGTGCCCACCTCGCCCGCCCCCAAGGCCAGATCGGTCCCGTCGAGGGCCAGCCGCTGGTGGGTGGTGAGCGCCAGGCAGTCGATCGGCAGCCACGCAGACGCGCAGGACGCGCGCGGCGTGAAGCGCAGCCCCGCGCGGGCGAGGGGGCCGGCGTCGAGCCAGTCGAAGCCGGTCAGCCCGGCCTGCACCAGCGGCCCGTCCGCGCCCGCCCGCAGCACATAGGCGGTCTGCTGCCACCAGCCGTCGGTGGCCTCGACGTCCAGCCACAGCCCGTCCCCGTCGGGCGGCGCCTCGCCGGCCCAGGGCACTGCCACGGTCGCGCTGTCCGGCGTCAGCGGCCCGCCCCCTACCGCCCCCAGGCTCAGCCAGCCCTGGCCATCGGGGTCAGCCGTGACCCCGCGAGCCTCCACGGGGCCGGCGTAGCTGACCGTGAGGTCCATCCCGAGATCGGCGCGCACCGCCGGCCAGGGCGCGGGCGCGACCTCAGGCGCGGCACACACCCCGGCCGGCTCAAGCCGCCGGACAGTCCCGGTGAAGGCCACCGGATCGGGCTCGGGATCATCCCCCGGCCACCGCCGCCACTGCCCGTCCGCAGGGCCACCGTCAAAGGGGATCGTGGCCGTGAGCACGCCCCGCCACTCGCCGGGACCGCACGGACCCTCGCGCCACTCGAGCTGCAGGGTGCAGGTGTCGGTGTCCCAGCGTGTCTCCAACGTCGGCGGCGCATCGCAGGTCGAGGGCGTGTCCAGCCACACGGCGTCGGCGGCCAGGTGCAGCACATCGCTGAACCGCCCCGCGCCCGCGCTGGCCCACTCACCCGCCAGGGTCCAGTCGATGCGCCACGCCCCCGCCAGCCCGCAGACCGCGATGGCCACCTGGTCGCCCGGCAGCCCCGGCTCGTGGATCTCCAGCCCCCCGTCGGCGACGGGCGCCGCCTCCTCGGCGCTACACCCCGCGACGGCCCACGCCAGCCCTGCCCATACCCAACGTCTCATCTCGCCTCCTGTGTCCATCGGTGTGCGCCTCACTGTGGCGTCCACCGCCCACCCGACGGCGGCCGCCGGTCGATCTCACCCCCCGTCCCTCGTATGCTGCGCGCCGTGCATGACACCCGGGCCGCCCGCGGCCCCACTCAGGAGCCGCCCATGACCCGCACGCTCATCCGCCTCGCCCTCGCCACCAGCCTGTTTGTGGGCGGTACCGCCCTCGCCGAGACGCCCCCGGCCGCCCCCGCCGCCGCCAAGCCCAAGGTCGAGCTGCTGCTCGACGCGCCGAGCGCCAAGGTCGTGCGCATCACCCTGGCCGTCGGCGCCACCCTGCCGGCCCACAAGACCCCGGTGCACGCCACCGTCGCGGCCCTCGCCGGCGAGGGCGAGGTCACCATCGCCGACAAGGCGCAGCCCCTGGCCACCCACGGCGCCGTCTTCTTGCCCAAGGAGATCCCGCACGCGGTGAAGAACACCGGCACCACCGAGCTGGTGCTGCTGGTGCACCACCTGAAGGCCACGAAGTAGCCCAGCCCCCGCCCGCTGTGCCCGCCCGCGCTGCCCCTCAGGGGCGCCCGCCCGCCGCCGCTGGCCCACTCGGCGCCGGCTTGAGCGCGTCGCGCACGCCCACCGAGATCGCCGGCACGTAGGTGATCAGCAGCACGCCCACCGTCAGGATCAGCAGGTACGGCACCATGTGCTTGTACAGGCGCACCATCGGCACCTCGAAGCGGCTGGCGGCCAGGAACAGGTTCAGCCCCACCGGCGGCGTCAGGAAGCCCAGCTCCAGGTTGGCCAGGAAGATCACCCCCAGGTGCACCGGGTCCACGCCGTAGTGCAGCGCCAGCGGCGCCAGGATCGGCGGGATGATCACGATGGCGCTGTAGATCTCGAGCACCGCCCCCAGCAGCAGCAGCAGGCCGTTGAGCGCCAGCAGGAACACCCACTTGCTCTCGATGGTCGACGCCGCCCACTCCAGCAGCAGATCGGGCACCGCGGCCTCGACGAGCACGTAGCTCGACAGGCCCATGGCCGCCGCCAGCAGCACCAGCACCGCGCCCACCAGCACCCCGGCCTTCACCATCACCGCTGGCAGCTCGCGCCAGGGGTGGATGTCGCGGGTCACCGCCGTCTGCACGATCAGCGCGTAGGCCGCCGCGGCCGCCGCCGCCTCCACCATGCTGGCCAGCCCCGTGACGAACACCGCCATCACGATGACCGGCACCGACAGCTCCCACTTGGCCGCCCAGGTGGCCTGCACCACCTCGCGGGCGCTGAAGGGCGTGCGCGGCCCCTCGACCTTGCGGCCGATGAACACGCCGTAGCCCGCCACCAGCAGCACCATCAGCAGGCCCGGCACCAACCCCGCCAGGTACAGATCCTCGGCGGGCACCGTGAACTCGGGGCTCGTGCTCACCACCACCGCGTACAGGATCACCGGCAGGCTCGGCGGGAACAGCAGGCCCAGGCTGCCCGACGCCGTCACCAGGCCCAGGCTCACGCCCTCGGGGTAGTGGTCGTCGCGCAGGATGCCGTAGACCAGCCCGCCCAGGGCGATGATGGTCACGCCGCTGCCGCCGGTGAAGGTCGTGAACACGGCGCACACGCCGGCCACCAGCACCGCCACCCCGCCGGGCATCCAGCCGAAGAGCGCCTTGAAGAAGCGCACCAGCCGCTCGCTGGCCTTCGACTCGGCCAGCACGTAGCCGCAGATGGTCAGCAGGGGCACCGCGGGCAGCGTGGGCGACGTGATCAGCCGGTAGACCTCGGCGCTCACCGCCGCGATGGGCGTGGCCTCCTCGAAGTAGAACAGCATGCCCAGGCCGGCCATGGCGACGAACACCGGGGCGCCCAGGGCGGCGCCCACCAGGATCGCCCCGGCGAACACCCACACGTGGGCCTCGACCAGCGTGGCCAGCGGCCCCAGATCCAGCGCGAAGCCCAGGGGCACCAGCGCCAGCGCCGCGGCCTGCATCCACACCCGCTCGCCCGCCTGGTGCACCATGCGCAGCGCCATGAACACCAGCGACACCGGCATCACCAGCTCGCTGATCCACGCCGGCAGCCCCAGGGGCAAAAGCTCGCCCTGCAGCTTGTCGGCCATCACCACCTGCCAGGCGGCGTAGGCCAGCACGGCGCACACGCTGCCCGACAGGCCGGCGGTCACCACCCGCAGCCCGTCGCGGGCGGCGCCCTTGGGGATCACCTCGCCGGTGGAGAGCTGCAGGTGCTTGCGCTCGCGGGTGGCCACCAGGCCGCCCAGGAAGCTCAGCCACAGCACCAGCTGCTGCAGCAGCACCGCGGTGCCCGGCACGTGCACGTGGGCCACCCGCGCCACCGCCTCGAAGAGCGGCAGGGCGATGGTGCCGGCGAACACGGCGATCAGCAGCCCGTTCTCGAGCCGGTGCAGGCCGCCGCGCAGGCGGCGCAGGGCGTCGCGCATGGGTCGGCTACTCGCTCGCGCCGTCGGTGAAGCCCCCCAGCTTGCGGAAGGCGTCGCGGTGCTTCAGGGCCTCGTCGAACACGTCGGCGGGGGCGTAGGTGCCGCGCATGGTGGGGTAGGCCGCCTCGGCCCGCGCCACCCACGCCGCGCGCTGCTCGGGGGTCAGCGAGATCACCTGCAGGCCGCGGGCGCGCATGGCGTCGATGGCCTTCTGGTTGGCCGGCCGCGAGGCCGCGTTGAGCTTCTCGCCCGCCTTGCGGGCCGACGCCAGCAGCTTGGGCCGCAGCGCCGGATCGATGCTCTCCCACACCTTCTGGCTGATGACCGTGCCGCCCACCAGGGGCGCCCAGGGCTCGTCCACCATGAAGCCCACGTGGCTGTACCAGTTCATCAGGTTGGCGGCCTGCGGCGTGGTGGGCAGCGCGGTGATCAGGCCCGTCTGCAGGGCCGTGCTGATCTCGGTGCTGGGCAGGGGCACCGCGTTGAAGCCCGAAGCCTTCCACATGGCCAGGGCCTCCTCCTGGCCCGCCCACACGAACAGCTTGAGCTGCTGCAGCTCGCTGGGGGTCGCCGCGCGGGTCTTGGTGAAGAAGCGCACGAAGCCCGCCGACACCCAGTTGAGCACCACGAAGCCCTGGGCCTCGTAGCGGGCCTCCAGGGTGCGGCGCAGCTTCTCGAACACGTAGTCGAGCTCGGCCCGCGACCGGTAGCCCATGGGCAGGATGACCCCGTGGATCGCCTTGTCGATGGTGCTCACGCCCGACGACGTCAGCAGCCCGCCCGACACGGTGCCCAGGCGCGCCTTGCGCACCACGTCGGCGTCATCGCCGGCCACGCCGCCGGGGAAGATCTTCACCTGCACCTGGCCGCCGCTCAGCGACTTCCACTCCGCCGCCATCTCGCTGAGGATGTCGTGGTAGGCCGTGCCCTTCGGCGCCAGGGTCGCCAGCTTGACGGTGACCTTGCGGGCGAAGGCGCCCCCGGGCGCGAGGATCGCCAGCCCGGCCGCCAACAACAAAAGCCGCATCATCGTGTGCCCTCTCTGGCGGGTGGCGCCTGCAGGCGCGCCCACCGGGATCATGGGTTCAGATCGCATGGGTCCGCGCCGCCGACCTACAAGAACAGATCGTCGGCGTGGGCCAGCAGCCAGCGCGCGCGGCGCTGCGACACCAGGTTGGCCAGCCGGTAGGGCGGCGCGCTGTCGGTGTCGAAGGCCAGCGCCTCGTTGAGCCGGGCCTCGAAGCACGCCTTGTCCTGCGCCTTCACGCAGATGACCTCGGCGTAGGCCACCAGCGGGGCCACGCGCTTGCCCTTGGCCAGCGCCTGGGCCTGCTCGAAGTGGGTGAGGCCGCGGGCCTGATCGCCGCCCGCCGCCTTGGGGCGCCCGGCGAACCACGAGAACAGGAAGTCGTGGATGGCCCCGGCGCCAAAGTCCGGATCCAGGGCCAGCGCCCGCAGCAGCATCGGCTCCACCAGCGGCAGATCGGCGGCCAGCTCCGCGTCATCCTTGTTGATGGCCACGGCGGCCGCCCACGCGAGGCCCGTCCACACCAGCAGGCCCACGTCCTCGGCCTCGACCTTGGCCAGCAGCCGCGCGGGATCGGCCCGCAGCCGCCGCTCGAAGTCGTCGTGGTGGATGGCCAGCCCCCGCAGCCCGTGGGCCCGCGCGCGGCGGTACATGCGCCACGCCCGCTGCCGCAGGTGCTTCGCCTGGGCGTAGTCGTCATCCGCCGCCTCGTCGGCGGTCGCCTGCAGGAACGCGAAGGCGTACTGGGTGAACCCCCGCACCGCCGCCAGCCGCAGCCCGGCGTGGTCGGGCTCGGCGTCCAGCAGGCTCTCGATGGTCTTCAGGCCGAAGGCCGTGGCGTCCCGCACCAGCTCGGGGTCGTCGTCGCGGGCGTAGGTGCCGCCGCCCTTCGCCAGCGCGTCGCCCAGCGAGTTGATCGCCATCGACTTCACGCAGCCCGTCGGACCCAGCGCCGCCGCCAGCAAGAGCCCCACCCGCATCACCCGGTTCATGGCGTCGCCTTCCAGCCTCCGTGTTGCCCTTGGTGACACAGGCCCTGGCCGCTCGGCAAGCACGCCGCCCTGGGGGGCGCCCCGCGCCGTGACCCACCCTTCCCGTCGACGCCCGGCGCGCCCGACCGTAGAGGGAGGCGCGCGCAGCGCGGGCAACAGGCACCGGGGGGTCGGATGGGCACGAACGCAACGCGGTTGGGGGTCTGGATCGCCTGTCTGGGGCTGGCGGGGCTGGCGGGCTGCAAAGATGACCCGAAGCTCGTGCCCTGGGCGTGCGAGGGCACCCCCGACGCCCCGCCGGCCGGCCCGCCCGCACAGGGCGTGGACCTGCTGGTGGTGGTCGACAACTCGGGCTCGATGTGTGAGGCGCAGGCCGCCCTGGCCGACACCCTGGCCCCCGCCGTCAGCGAGCTGCTGGCCCTGGGCGTCTCGGTCAACGTGGCCGTCGTGAGCACCGACACCCAAGACAGGCACATGGGCCGCGGCCGCTTCGGCACGGCGCCGGCCGATCCGGTCGTGCCGAACAGCTGCACGCTCGCGGCGCCGGTCACCGACGGCTGCGATCCGACCCACAGCCCGGTGTTCGAGGCCAGCGGCGACCTGAGCGCAGCCGCCGTGGCGGACGCGCTGCGCTGCCGCCTGAACATCGGCACCGACGGCTACGGCTTCGAGCGGGGCCTGGAGGCGACGCGGCTCGCGCTGTCGTGCGACGGCCCGAACGCCGACCTGTGGGGCGCCTGCTGTGTGGACGGCCAGTACGATCCCGGGTGCGGTGGGCCCGGCCCCGCCCCGACGTTCCTGCGGCCCGACGCCGCCCTGGCGGTGCTGTTCGTGTCGGACGAGGACGACTGCTCAGACCCCGCGAGCAACCCCGAGCAGACCCGGCGGATCATCTGCCGGCCGGGGGCGACCGACGCCCTGGCCAGCGACGGGCTGCCCCTGGCCTACCAGGACCCGATCCTGTGCCCGACGTTTGACCCGAGCGCCGACGAGCAGGCCGAGTGCACCGCCGAGTGCGCCGCGCGCGGCGCCCCCTGCGACGCGTGCCTGCGCCACGCCCGGGAGCGCACCTGCTTTCGCGCCGAGTGCGGCGCCCCGCCCTGCCCGCCCGGGGCGGACAGCAGCCCGGGCACCTGCCGGACGGCCGACGACTGCCGCGCCGGGCGCTGCGCCATCGACGAGTCGGCCAACAGCAGCTGTATGTGGTACCGCAGCACCCTCACCCCGGTCCTGGACTACGCCACCTTCCTCTACGGCCTGAAGCAGCGGCCTCACCAACAGCTCGTCGTCGCCGCCCTGGTCGGCCCCCGTGGCTACACCGCGCAGGGCGACGAGGTGACCTACAACGCCCCCACCGAGGAGGCGCAGCTCGCGTGCCTCGACGAGAGGCGCGCGTACTCGCCCACGCGCACCTGCGCGGTCGACGCCGACTGCCCCGGCGTCGGCAACCGCTGCGACGACAGCAGCGAGCCCCCGCGGTGTACCGGGGTCGGCGCCGAGGCCTTCTGCTGCCCCGACGGCGCGTGTGTCGGCAACGTCCAGACCACCTGTGAGGGCCCCTTGGGCACAGCCTTCTCGGGGCGCCGCTACCTGGCGCTCACCGAGTTCTTCGAGGGCGCGACGGGGGACCCGAACTGGGACTACCTGCTGCACGGCCGCGATGAGCTGGTGTGCGGCTGGCTCGGCACGGGCTCGACCGTCGGCTGCCCGCCGGGCAGCGAAGGCACCGCCGGCTGCGCCGATCTGTGCAGCCCGGACGGCCTGTCCCGCGGCGTCGCGGCGCTGGCCTCGGCCCTGCGCGCACGGCTGGCCCGCTGATCTGCCCCGGCTGGCCTCAGCGCTGCTCCACGCAGGTCAGCACCTGGTCCTTGGCGTCGGCGAACAGGGGCAACAGCAACGCCAGCAGCCGCTCGGGGGTGAAGGACGCGACGGGCACGTAGGCGCCGCCGCCCCAGCGGGCGATCTCGGCCGACTGCCCCCCCGGGGCCGCGTCGATGACATGCACCGTGACGGGCGCGGGCGTGCCGTCCGGGTGCCGCAGGCTCCACGGCCCGTCCACCGGCACCGTGCTCAGCGCGATGGGGCGGCAGCCCCGCGGCCCGGGGCACTCCTCGGGCGCCCGGCAGGTGATGCGCCGGTTGTCCACGCACTCCCCGAGCACGCACTGGCCAGCGTGGCACCACGACCCGCCCAGGCAGTCCTCGGGCCCCGCGCAGGCCAGCCCGAACCGCATGCGCTTGGCCTGCACCGTCGGCGCGAAGAACGAGGTCTCGGCGTTGACGTCCTCCCCCTCCTCGCCATCGCTCAGCACCAGCACCACCCGCCCGCGGCAGGGGCCGAGCGGATCGTGGCAGCGCCCCTCGAGGCAGGCGTAGTGGCTGGAGCCGCAGTCGGCGTCCACCCCGCAGGCGAGGCCCTCGCGCAGGGTCACGGCCCGCAGGTACTCGGCCGCCAGGAACAGCGTGCGCCCCAGGGGCGTGTCCCCCATGGGCCGCAGCTCGGGCTGGGTGTGGCCCAGGCAGCGATCGCCGTCGCAGAGGCCGGGGCAGGCGTCGGGGCACACCCCCTCGATGACCTCGAAGGTCTCGGTGTGATCCACCCAGGCCGCCAGCGCCTCGCGGTTGTCCTCGCCATCCAGGGGCAGGGGCACGGCCAGCGCCCGCGGCAGGAAGTTCGCCAGCGCAAACCCCGACAGGCTCTGCGCCTCGGTGCCCACCATCGGCCACTCACGCTCGATGACGTAGTGCCCGCCGGGGCAGTCGTGGTGCAGGCGGGGCGCCTGCGGGAAGCGCATCAGGCCGAGGCGCAGGGCCTGCAACTCGGGCAGGCCCAGCATGGCGGTCATCGCCTGCTTCACCCGGCCCATGCGCGTGGGCAGCGTGTCGGGCGGATCGCAGGCGCTCTCGCCGCCGAAGGGGCCGTTGGTGAGGGTCATGCTCGCCGAGCTGTCCACCACCAGCAGCACATCGGGCGCGGGATCCACGCAGCCCCCCTCGGCGCACACCGTGCCCGCCGGGCAGGGGCGGCGCTCGCCGGCGAAGCCATCGCCCGCGCACAAGAAGCGCACGCCGCGCCGGCACACCAGCGCCCCCGGCGAGCAGTCGGGATCCATGCACTGATCACCCACGCAGCGCTGGCTGCCCACGCACAGCCGCACCGTGGGCACGCCGGCGTCGTCGCAGACCAGCAGCTGGCTGTCGTCCAGGCAGCGCACCTCGCCGGCCGCGCACGTCAGCCCGGCGTCGAGGGATCCGTCGGGCAGCGGGATGGCGTCGGGCGCGGCGTCACGGACCGCCCCGTCGGCGGGCCGGCCCGCGTCGGACCGGCGGCGATCCTCCAGCGTGCGGCAGTCGAGGACGCCGCCCGGCAGGCAGGTACACTGGGTGCCCGTGTCGGGATCGGTGACCGCTGCGCCCACCGCCAGCTCGACGCCCAGGGCCACGCAGGCCGGGGCCTCCCCGCCGTCGTCGCAGCCGCCCAGCCCCACGAGCCCCAACAGCCCCAGCGCCATGCCCATCAGGCGCCCCCACCGCCCGCTGACCGCCCCACGCCTGCCCTGCCCCGCCACCATGTCCATCCCTTGCGTCGCCATGCTCGTTCTGCCCGGTCGCCCTCGGTCTGCCCGACCAGCGCGCCGCTATTGTTGGGCCCTCAGGCACCGCGCCGTCTCGGCCCGGATCGCCGTGAACACTTCCGCGAAGGCGCCCATGATCGCGCCCACGTCGTAGCCGGGCAGGCGCACATGCAGCCCGCCCCCCCAGAACGCCGTCGAGGCGCCCAGGTCAGCGCCGCTCCCGTCGATGACGTGCACGGAGACCCGCGCCACCCCGCCCCCGGCGTGGCGCAGGGCCCAGGCCGTCTCGGCGTAGAAGGGCAGATCGTCCACGTCGCAGCGCCCGCGCAGCGGGCACTGGTCGGGCTCGGTACACGGCAGCCGTGGATCCGACGCGCAGCGCCCGGTGACGCAGCGCCCGGCCGTGCACACCGCGCCCGCCTGGCAGTCGGCGTCCACCCCGCAGCCCAGGCCGAACCGGAAGCGCTTCGCCTGCACCTCGGGCGCGAAGTAGCTCATGGTCGGATCCCAGTCCACGGTCTCGCCCGTGTCGGCGAACACCACCACCGCGCGGGTGCGGCACGCGCCCAGGGGATCGCGGCAGGTGCCGCCCTCGCAGCGGAAGTGCGGCGAGCCGCAGTCGGCGTCGGCGGCGCAGCCCGCGCCCTCCTTGAGCACCTCGCGCTCCAGGTACGACCCCGCGATGAACAGCGCCCGGCCAAAGGCTGAGTTGCCCGTGGCCCGCAGCTCGGGGTTGAGGTGCCCCGAGCGGTCGGGGGCCAACACCTCGTCGAAGTCCACCCACGCCTGCAGGGCCTCCACCGGCGTCACCCCGTCGATCGGCAGCGGCACCAACAGCGAGTTGGGGCGCACGTCGGCGTAGTCGGCGTCGCCGTAGGCCTGGGGCTCGACGCTGGCCGACGGCCACGCCCGCCGGGGCCGGTAGTAGCCGTCGGGGCAGCTGAAGGTGCGCTGCAAGAGCTGCGGCATGCGCACCAGCCCCACCCGGGCGCCCGCCAGGTCGGGCCCGTCGAACAGCCCCCCCAGGGCCTGCTTGACCCGCCCGAGCCGCGTGAACGGCGTGGCCAGATCCTCGCACACGGGCCAAGCCTCGGCGACGCCGTCCACCACGGGATCGTCCATGCTGATGGAGGTCTCGATCAGCAGCAGCACGTCCGCCTGCCCTGGCACGCAGGCCCCGTCGACGCACACCGCGTCGGCGGGGCACGGATCCGCGGCGCCGGGCGCGCCGTCGGGCCCGCAGGTGAACCGATCGCCCCCCACGCACACGGGCGCGCCGGGCGCGCAGACGGCGGGCACCGCCATGTCGATGGGCGGGGCCATGTCGGGGATCGCGGCGTCCACCGGCGCGGCGTCTGGCTCGAGCCCGGCGTCCGCCGCCAGGCCCTCATCGGGGATCGGGCCGGCGTCCTCGGCCACCGCGCCGTCCGGCGGGGCGCCCCGATCGGCGGGGGCCGTGGCGTCCCCGGCCCCAACATCGGGGTCGGCGGCGCCGCCGTCGCCCAGCGGCTCGCAGCGGCCGGTGCCGTCGGCCTGGCACACGCAGCGCAGCCCGGCCTCGCGGTCGATCACGACCTGGTCGACCCCCACGGTCTCGCCGAGCAGCGCGCAGCGCACCGCCGCCGTCGGCGCATCATCGCAGCCGATCAGGCCCAGGAGCAGCGCCCCCAGCGCCAGCCCCACCATCCCCTTGAGCGGTGTCATTGTCTCGTCCCCCAAGACCGCCAGCAGATCACGCAGCCCACCCACAGGGCCGGGGGGCAGCCTACCAGACTCGCGGGGGCTTGCGGGCCTGGGCCCAGCGCCCGATCAGCGGGCCCGTCGCCGGCCTGGGCCGCCCGGGCCCGTCGGCCGCATCAGCGCCCCTCGAGGCAGGCCTCCAGCACGGCCTTGGTGTCGAACAGCGGCGTCAGCACCGCCACCAGCTCGTCCACGGCCAGCCGGTCCACCCGGCGGTACGCGCCGCCCCCCCAGAACGCCGTACGCCGGTTGGCCGCGAAGCCCCCCACCGCGTCCACCACGTGCACCGTGACGCGGGCGGGCCGGCCGCCCGGGTGGCGCACCCGCCGCACCCCCGGGAAGGCCCCCACCGGCGCCTGCTCCGCGGCCACGCACGGCCGCGCCGTGCCGCAGTCGTCGTCGCTCAGGCAGCCCTGGGTGGGGGCGGCCTCGCAGCGCCCGGTGACGCAGCGCCCGTCCACGCAGTCGGCGGGCGCGAAGCAGTCGGTGGGCAGCGCGCAGTCCAGCCCCACGTTGAGGCGCCGGGCCTGGGTGACCGGGTTGAACAGGTCCTCCGGCTCGGGATCCACCGACTCGCCCCCGTCGGTGAACAGGATCACGACGTACGGCCGGCAGTCGTACAGCGGATCGTGGCAGGCGCCATCGACACACCGGTAGTGCGGCGAGGCGCAGTCCGCGTCCGCCGCGCACACCCGGCCCTCACGCAGCACGTCGTGGCGGAAGTACTCGCCCGCATAGAACAGGCTGCGCCCCAGGGGCGTGGCCCCCTGCGCCCGTAGCTCCGGCGCCAGGTGCCCCAGGCAGCGCCCGTCGACGCAGGCGCTGTCCCCGGGGCAGGCCGCGCAGTCGGGGGCGGTCTCGCCGTACTGCTCGTAGAAGTCGATCCAGCTGTCCAGCTCGGCCGCCGGGAACGCGCCGTCGGCGGTGAAGGGCACCGCCATGATGTGCGGCAGGCCTGCCATGAACACGTCGCGGGGGATCTCGGGCGCCTCAGCGTGGCCCGGCAGCGAGTCGGCCGCCTGGTAGTGCCCGGGGCCGCAGACCCCCAGCTCGCGGGTGGTCTGCGGGAAGCGCTGCATCGCCAGGCGCAGCCCGGCGGTGGCCTCGCTCGCGAAGAGCTCCCGCAGCGCCTTCTTCACCAGCCCGATGCGGGTGTAGGGCGCCTCGGGGGACTCGCACACGGGGAAGGGCTCGGGCGCCGGCTCGGCCACCGGATCCAGCATCGAGCCCGAGGTGTCCACCACCAGCAGCACGTCGGCCTGCGGATCCACGCACTGGTCCTCGACGCACACCAGCCCCGAGCCGCAGGGCTCGGGCGTGCCCTCGAACCCGTTGGCGCCGCAGCGGAAGCGCTGCCCCCGGCTGCAGAACGCCGCCCCCGGGGTGCACACGGGGTTCGTGCAGCGGTCCAGCACGCAGCGCTGCTCGCCCTCGCAGTCGATGGCCACCAGCTCGCCGCCCGGCCGGCAGCGCAGCGCCGTGCGCTCGTCCAGGCAGCGGTTCTCGTCGGCGGTACAAGGCTCGGGGGACGCGTCCTGCGTCCCGCCGATGCCCTCGTCGGGCTCGGGCGGGCTGGCGTCCACGGGCTGACAGCCCGGCACCTGCAGGCAGGTGACCTCGCCGTCGTCGTTGCAGGTACAGCGGGTGCAAGTGACGGGATCGATCACCGCCTCGCCCGGGGCCAGGCTGCCGCCCAGGGCGACGCACGCCTGCTGCCCGGTGCTGGGCGCGGTGTCATCGCAGCCCAGCAGGCCAAGGCCGACCAGCAGGCCGGCCCACCACA
>JAUHVS010000776.1 GCA_030424955.1 bacterium
CGCCCTGCTCGTGGCCACCTCCCCCGCCAAGCTGGTGGAGCAGCTCGGCTACGCCGCCGCCCGCAAGGCCATCGGCGCGCCCTGGGCCGAGCTGGCCGCCGAGGCCGTCCGCGAGGTGGGCTTCGACGCCACCGATCCGCTGGTGCTCGCGCAGCACTTCGGCCTGGACGAGGCGCACCCCGTCGGGCTCGCGCTCTTCGGCCTCGAGAACCCGCGGGTCGGGTTCTTCGCCAAGCTCAAGGATCCCGCCACCTTCACGAAGGGCCTGGACGCCTTCATGGCCAAGGGCCCCAAGCGCCTGACCCCCGAGGCCGTGGGCGACGGCACCGCGTGGATCGATCCCCGCGGCGAGCTCGCCTTCTACCGGGCGGGCGACGTGGTGTGGCTGATCCTGCAGGACCGGCGCCGCGCCTACAGCCTGCGCGCGGTGGTCGGTGCCCTGGCCGCCGTGGACGGCGAGGGGCTGGCCGGCCAAGAGGACTTCAAGCACGCGATGGCCGATCTGCAGCTCGGCCGCGACCTGGTCGGCTACGTGAACCTGCCCAGCGTCATCGGGGCGATCATCGAGGAGATCAACGGCAGCGCCCGGGTGCGGCGCATGCGCGAGGAGCTCGCGCACCTGCAGGCCACCGGCGGCGACGCCGACCGCATCAGCCGCCTGCAGGACCGCATCCAGAGCCGCGAGGGCCGCGCGCTGAGCCGCGCCGCACAGGGCGCCGCCATCGCCATGGCCGTGCACACCTTCACCGGCGGCGTCAGCGCCCTGGGCGGCGGCGTCACCCTCACCCCCGCGGCCATCGAGGGCGAGCTGACCCTGCGCGCGAGCGAGGTGTCCCTGCCCCACCGCATCCTCGACCCCGGCAAGGGCCCGGCCTGGCTCTTCGCCCAGCAGACCCGCGATCCGCTCTACGGCGGCACCGCCCAGATCGATCTGCCCGGCGTCGACGCGCTGATCCGGCAGGCCGCCGCCCTCGCGGGGGCCGGCGACGAGCTGAGCCGCGGCGAGGCGGCGTTCACCGCCGAGACCGGCCTGAAGCTGAAGGCCGACGTGCTCGACCTGCTCGACGGCCGCGTGGAGTTCGTGCTGCACAGCGAGCACAGCGCCGAGGTCGCCAAGGCCAACCCCAAGGAGTACACCCGGCGCTTCGACGAGGCCTTCAGCGGCACCCTGGCCATCGGCGTGCGGGACGACGTGAAGGCCATGGCCAGCCTGGCCACCATCATGTCGAAGCTCCCGCGGCAGCTGCACGCCCCCGCCGCGGGCGCGGGCCGCTTCGCGATCCGCGTCGACGACGACGTCACCCTGCACCTGCAGGTCAAGGACGGGTGGCTGACCATCTCGACGCAGCCCGAGCGCAGCCCGGCGGGCGCGGGCCTGCCCGCCGCCAAGGGCCCCGTGGGGCCGCGGCTCGCCGCCGGCCTCGCCTCCCGGCACTTCATCAACTGGCCCGACATCGCCCGCCTCGCCCTGCAGGCCGACACCGCCCGGCGGCTGGCCTGGCGCGACGATGACGGCGACCGCCCGGAGCAGGCCGAGAACCTGCGCCACCGCGAGGCCACCGCCACCATCGGGGCGCAGCTGATCGGGCTCTTCGGCCCGCTGGCGGGCAGCGTGCAGCTGCTGCCGACGCGGGTGCACGCGCGGGCGACGCAGCCCCTCAACGCCCCGCCCGAGGCCCTGGCGCCCAAGCTGGCGAGCCTGTTTGTGGAGATGGAGGCCGAGAACGCCAGGCACTGGAAGACCTGGGAGGCGGCCCACAACGTCAAGGCGCCGGCGGGCGCCGAGCACCTGGGGGCGCCCATCGAGGCCGTCCAGGCCCCCGCGGTCATCGAGGCTCCCAGGGAGGCCGTCAAGGCCCCCGCGGTCATCGAGGCCCCCGCGGTCATCGAGGCCCCCAGCGAGGCCGTCAAGGCGCCGGCCCAGCCCTGAGCCGGCGGGCTCAGCCCTTGCGGAGGATCGTCGGCCGCAGATCCGCGGCCGGCGGCGCCCAGACCCCAGCCTCCGCCTCGGCCTGCTCGCCGCTGCGGATGTCCTTGACGGTGTCGGGCGCCCCATCGCGGCCGCAGAACCACACGAAGGGGATGCCCTTCCCGTCCGCGTACTTGATCTGCTTGCCGTACTTCTGAGGCCGGTCGAAGACCTCGCAGGCGATGCCGCGCTGCCGCAGCGCTGTGGCCACGGCCTGGGCCGCCGGCCGGCTGGCCTCGTCGTCCAGGGCCACCAGCACGCAGGTGGGCGTGGACCGGCTCGCCACCAACGAGCCCTGCGCAAAGGCCTGGCCCAAGATGCGCGAGATGCCGATGGACACGCCCACGCCGGGCAGGCGCTGCTTGCCCCCCATGGCCGCCAGCGTGTCATACCGGCCGCCGCTGCACACGGCGCCGAGCGTCGGGGCGTCCGACAGCAGGCCCTCGTAGACCGTGCCGGTGTAGTAGTCGAGGCCCCGGGCGATGTGCAGATCGGCCAGCAGCGCGCCCTCGGGCAGGTCGGCGCAGGCCCGCAGCACGAAGCCCAGCTCGGCCAGCCCCTCCTCCAGGATCGGGTGCTCGACCCCCAGCGCGCGGACGGCGTCGATGACGCCCTCGTCGGCGCCGCGGATCTCGCCGGCCGCCAGGATGGTGTCGATGGCGCCGCTCGACAGGCCCAGCTCAGCCAGCTCGACGCGCACCTGCTCGGCGCCGATCTTGTCGAGCTTGTCGACCACCCGCAGCACCGGCACCACGTCCTGCACGCCCAGCGCCCGGTAGATCCCCTCGAGGACCTTGCGGTTGTTGATGTGCAGCGTGACCGGCGCGATGGGCAGCGCCGACATCACCGCGTGCAGCACCCGCACCATGTCGGCGTCGTGCTGGATCGGCAGGCTCTCCTGGCCGATCACGTCGATGTCGGCCTGGTAGAACTCGCGGTAGCGCCCGGTCTGGGGGCGCTCGCCCCGCCACACCTTCTGGATCTGGTAGCGCTTGAACGGGAAGCTCAGCTTGCCGCGGTGGTGGGCCACGTAGCGGGCGA
>JAUHVS010000777.1 GCA_030424955.1 bacterium
CCCGACCTCGCAATCTCTCCGAGCAGCTCATCGCCGAGCATCCTCTCGGCCTGGCTCTTCTTATTCTTATTCTTCTTATTCTTCTTCGGCGGCGGTGAGGCCAGGAGGTCGCCGAGGGTGAGCGCGCCGAACGCAGTGGCGTCGAACAGGTCGGCGACCGTGCCCATGTCGGTGTCGGCGGTCAGACGCAGGGCGATGTCGCCGAGGGTCGCGCCGGCGGCCGCGGCGGTGATGGCGGCCTCGAACTCGGCCTCGTCCCCCGCGGCGCGCAGGGCGTCGAGGGCGGCGGCCGCGCCGGGCGGCGAGTGGCCGGCGTCGGGGCTCACGGCCACCCGGGGCGCCCGGGCCACCGGGTTCTCGCGCAGGTTGGCGAACTCGCTGACCCCCGTGATGGCCTGCCGCCGCTTCGCGATGCCCGCCAGCCGCTGCTGGTGGCTGTCGGCCAGCTGACGCTGCACCTCGCCCGAGCGCAGCGCCGCCGGCATGCCGCCCGCAGCCTCGATGCCCTGGAACAGCGCCCAGCCGCGCTCGGCCAGCGCGTCGGTGAGGTGCTCGATGAGGTAGGCGCCCCCCGCGGGGTCCAGCACCCGGTCCAGGTGGCTCTCGGCCCGCAGCACGCTCAGGGTGTTGCGCGCGATGCGCCGGCTCATGGCGTCGGGGCGGCCGATGGCGTGGTCGAAGGGCAGCGTGGTCACCACCTGCGCCCCGCCCAGCAGGCCCGCCGTGCAGGCCGCGGTGTTGCGCAGCAGGTTCACCCACGGATCGTTGACCGTGAAGATGCGGGTCGCCGGCCGGGCCTGGATGAAGGGCGCGCCGTCGGCGCCGCTGGCCTCGAGCACCCGGGCCCACAGGCGCCGGGCCGCCCGCAGCAGGGCGATCTGCTGGAAGGTCTCGGCGGTGAGCTCAAAGGTGAACGCGATCTGGGCGTTCGCCTGGGCCACGGTCAGCCCGCCGGTGGTGGTGAGCGCCCGCAGGTAGGTCACGCCGGTGGCCAGGGCGTAGGCCAGGGCCTGGGCGTCGGTGGCGCCCGCCAGGTGGTACGCGCCGGTGTCCACGGTGAGGGCGCGCCAGGCGCCGTCGAAGCCGCGGTCGTGGGCCCAGCGGGCCACCCGCGCGGCGCGGGCCAGGGCGTTGTCGAGGGTGCCGTGCAGCGCGCCCTCGGCCGCGATGGTGCCCAGGGGATCGATGCCGAAGCCGCCCCCAGGGGCCGGGCGCGGGTTGGCGGTCTTGCGCACGGCGGCCACGTACAGCGCCGCCGCCGCCACGGCCTCGGCGCCGGCGTCCAGCTCCATGGGCGTGCGCGACAGGTCGATGCCCTCGAGCTCCCGCTCGAAGTCGTGCAGGCGGTGGATCGCCAGCCCGTCGCGGCGCGGGCCGCCCACCCGCAGGTGGACGCTGTCGGCGCCGTTCGCCAGATCGGCGCAGATCTCGCGGTGCTCCGCGGCGAGGCCGGGGCTGGCGTGCAGGACCCGGGCGTCCACGCCCAGGGCCGCCTGGCCGCCGCGGGTGTAGGGGGCCACGCCGGGGACCTCGGCGGGCCGCGCCGGCGCGGCGGTGTAGAGGGGCTGGATCGCGACGCCGTCGAGGGTGTGGTGCACCAGGCGCTTGTCGAAGTCGGCGCCCCGCAGGGCCGCGTCGACCTGGGCGCGCCAGGCCGCCTCGTCCGGCCGGGGGAACAGGGGCTGGCGGGGTTCGTGGGGGGCGCTCATGACCTGCCTCGTTCGCCTGAAAAAGCGCCGCATTGTCGCCCCAAGCGGCCCCAAACGTCGAGGGGCGCGTGCAGCTGGGCCGCCGGGGTCAAGGCCCGCCCGGCGATCCGCGCGCCCGCGCCCACCCGTGGCCCCCCCGGGGCCCGCCCCGACCCCCCCGTCCCGGTTGCGGCCGGGGCCCCGACGGGCCACGCTCAACGCCAGCGAGGGGCCGCGCGGGCCCCGCGGTCACACCGGGAGACACCCATGGGCGGCATCTACATTTCATGCGGCGAGTACTTCGGCGAGGACAAGAGCGGGAGCGCCATCGAGGGGGTGCTGGCCGCCCTCCTCGAGCAGCTCGCGCCGGCAGACCGCGCCCCGTTCCAGGCGGCGCTGGCGCCGCTGTTCGAGGGGGACATCGACGAGATGGGCGTCGAGCTGGGCGCCGAGGCCGTCGCGGCCCTCGAGGGCCCGCTGCGCACCTATTATGAGGCGCTGGGCGCCAAGCTGGGCCACCCCGAGCCCTGGGAGGCGCCCGACCTGGACGCCCAGGGCGCCCAGGGCGTGCAGGGGGCGGTGGACGCCAAGTGGGGCGCGGGCGACGGCTGGCGCTACTACTGCGCCCACGACCTGCTGCAGGCCTGCGAGGTGCACCGCGAGTCGGGCGGCGCGCCGATCCTGATCGCCTACGGCTGATCCCCGCGCCCATCCCGCTGGCGTCCGCCCCGAGTGAGCGGTACGAAGGACCCGCGGGGTGTTGACGGTCGCGGACCGAGCCTGTGCGAGCGGGCGGGGCCGGCGGTGCCGTTGGCGAACGGCGCGGCTCGACGCCCTGCTGAGCGAGGGGAGCTTCAAGACTGGCGCGGCCGGGCCACGGCGTCCGCCGCCCGGCGGGCCCGTGCCGGCGGCGTGGGCTGTGATGTGGGGGGCTGTGATGACCGTGCGAGCGAGGCTGTGGGCGCTGGCCCTGGTGTGGGCGTGCGTCGCCTGTGACGACGACGCGGCGGGCGCCGGGGATCCCGGGGGCGCCGCCGATGCGGCGGGCGCTGGCGGCGCCGGCGGCGCGCAAGCCGGCCCCGAGGTGGGGCCGAGCGGGCTCGACGCCGCCGTGCTCGACGCGGGCCGCCTGGGCGCGGGCTTCGGCGAGCCCTGCACGGGCAACCTGGGCTGCGCGAGCGGCTGGTGTGTGCCCTTCGAGGACCGCAACGTGTGCACCCGCCCGTGCCTGCAGGACGGCTGCCCCGAGGGCTGGGGCTGCGAGACCGCCCAGTGCGTGGATCCCTGCGCCGAGGTGCGCTGCGGCCCGGGCG